>JBEKYH010000480.1:0-3831 GCA_049511115.1 Tepidisphaeraceae bacterium
GAAGGTGAGGAAGACGAGGCCTTGCGTGGTCCAGGGGGGAATGCAGCCGCGCGCCCAGGGGGCGTAGACGAGGGTTGCGAGGAGCGTCCATCCGGCGGCGGAGCGCAGGGCGTGGCGGCGCGCGGATGCTGTGGCGATAAGGTGTCGCGTTTGCGGCGCAAAGTATTGAGATTCGGTGAGAGGGGTCATGCGATAGCGTGCGCGCGAGTGAGGGAATTTCCGGGACTTTGATCGGTTGTCAGCAGTTGCCGATAGACGGCGGCGGTCGCGGCGGCCATGCGCTGGTCGGTGAATAGGGAGAGAAAGCGCTCTTTGCCTTGTTGCGCAAGTGTCGCGGCGGCGGCGGGGTTTTGGATGATTTGCTCGACGGCCGCGGAAAGGGCGGCGGGGTTTTTGGGCGGTACGAGCAGGCCGCTCACGCCGTCCTCGATGATTTCAAGGCAGCCGCCGGCGCGGGTGGCGATGACGGGTTTGCCGAGGGACATGGCTTCGAGAAGCACCAGGCCGAAAGGCTCGGCGAGACTGGGGAGGACAAAGCAATCGGCGGCGGCGATGAGGGATAACGCGTCGGGGCGGAAGCCGAGAAGGCGGACGTTGCTTTGCAGATTGAGGGATTCGATCTGACGCGAGAGATCGTTGTGCAAGGCGCCCTGGCCGGCGACCAGGCAGCGCGCGGCGGGGAAATGGTCGCAGACTTGGCGCATGGCGGCGATCAGTGTGGCGACATCTTTTTCCGGTTCGAGGCGCGCGGCACAGAGAATCAATGGCGATTGCGGGTCGATTTTCAATTCGGCGCGGACATCGGCGCGCGGTCGAAGACTGGCGGGATCGATGGGTGCGAGGCCGTTGTGGACGACGATGAGACGATCGGGCGGCAACGATTCGCGTCGGCGCACAGCGTCGGCGACGGCGTGGCTGATGGCGATGAAGCAGTCGGCGCGGGCGTTGATTTTGTGATGGACGAAGCGGCTGAAGAGGGCGGCCGGGCCGCGGCGGCGGGTGTGGGCGGGGGAGAGAAAATGCTGAGTGACGACGAGCTTGGCGGAAGGGACGCGGCGCAGGCCGATGGCGGCGGCGAGGGCGGTGCGGCCGTTGTGGGCGTGGACAATTTGAAAATCGCCGTCCTCCGCGAACTGTTTTATTTTCTTGGCTGCCTGCCAGTCGATGCGGCCGCGCTTGGGGATGGAGATGACGGGGATGCCGACGGCGCGGGCGCGATCAGCGAGAGGCGAGGGATCGGGGCAGCCGATACTGGGATTCATTTGTTCGTTGCCCAGGGCGGAGGCCAAGGCGAGGATGTGGCGCTCCGTGCCGGCGAAGACGTCGGCGTCGGTGAGGAGGAGAACATTGAGGGGATGAGACAAGTTGAGTGTTCAGGTCGGAATTGTCGGGGAGGGATTGACGTTTTGGTGATTCGAAAAACCCTCACCCCGGCCCTCTCCCTGAGTACATGGAGAGGGGGAAAGGCCGCGCGCCGAGGGTGCGGCGCATTCGATCAGCACTTGTTCGAATCGGCCGAGAACGCTGGGCCAGGTGAGATGGGCCACGGACGAGGCGATTGTGGCTGTGTCGGCGTGCTCGCCGTCGAGGAGGCGGCGGAGTTTTTTGGCGACTTCGCAGATGTCAGTCGGCTCATCGAGTAACAGGCCGGTCTGGGCGTCGATGACGGCGGAGGCAGCGCCGGCGATGCGGCTGGTGAGGACGGGCAGGCCGCAGGCGAGGGCCTCGACGATGACCAGGCCCCAGGGTTCGTATTGTGTGGGGAGGGCGAAGATATCGGCGGCGGAATAGAACTGGGCGACATCGTCGGCGCTGCCGGCAAAATGGACGCGATTGGCCAGGCCGAGGGCGTGGATTTCGGCGAGGAACGGAGCGGGGGAAGCGCGGCCGACGACAAGGAGGCGCTCGTTGGGCTGTAGAATGGTCGCCCAGGCGCGGAGGAGGGTGGCGAAGCCTTTGCGATGAAGCTCGTTGGCGACGAAGACAATTACCTTGTCCTGCGGGGCGAAGCCGAGCTTGGCGCGGGCCGGGCCGCGGAGGGTTTCGCGGCGGTCGAGATTGAATTCCGTGGGGGAATAGCCGCAAGGAATGACGGCGATATCGGACTCGGGAACGGAATAGTAGTGAATGAACTCGTCCTTCACGCGCGGCGTGTAGGCGATGAGTTTTTTGTAGTGGCGCCGGCCGAGGTAATAGCGTTCGAAAGCCAGCATGACGGGATGGAAGGGGTTGAGGCGCTGGCGGAGGCGGCCCCACCAGTTGCGCTGGGACTGGCTGGTTTGAATCCAGGCGCGATGAACGCTGCCGGCCCAGAAGACGGCGCCGGGGGGGCAATACACGCCGAAGGCGGCCGTGACATCCGCATGAATGTCGCGGGCGGCGAGGCGGCTGCGGCGCGCGAACGCGATCGCGGGCAAAGGCGCGGGGCCGCGACCGGGAGCGATGGGGTGAACGATGACGCGGTTGTCGAGGGAGGTTTTATCCCAGCGGCAGGCGCCAAGGTGCACTTCGTGTCCGCGCGCGGCGAGGTAATTGGCGGTTTCGAGGACGATCCGTTCGATTCCGCCGCGGCGATGGCAATTGGGAAAAAAGACGGCGATTCTCATGATTTGCTTGTGAAGGGTGCGCCGGCGGCTATCAGGCCCTTGGCAGGGGGCTTCCCTGCTGCAAGAGGGTCTGGACCGGAATGGGCGCCGGCCGGCTGAGGACGTTGCCACCGCGATGAAGTAAAGCCTGGCGCGCGTAGCGCTGGGCGTTGATGACGGTGATGGCGGCGCCGGCCATCGCCCAGACGGGCAATTGGGTGCGCGACCAATAGTGATCAACCAGGCCGTGCGTGAAGAGGCAGAGAACGAGCGCCGCGCCCAGGCCCAGATAGCTGAGATCGGGATGGGTGGGAGGAATGCGCCGGGTTGCCTTGAAGACGGGAAGGAAGAAACAGAATTGAATGGCCAGGAAGGCGGTCAGGCCGATGACGCCGGTTTCGGCGAGCGTGCCCATGACGACGTTGGTGGCGTCGGTTTCCTTGCGCAGGCCGATGCCGACGCCCAGGACCGGGTTGCGCGCGAATTCGTGCTCGTAGAATTGAATGGTGTAGATGCGGGCGCCGACGTTTCGGCTGGCGCTGTCAAAATCCAGGGCATAGGCGCGCTGCTCCTTGGGCATGAGGACCCAGCAGGCGGCGATGGCGGGGATCATGACCAGGGCGACTTTGAAGAAGAGGCGGAACTGCCGCCGCGAGACGAGGATCACGCACAAGCCGGCGCAGGCGCCCATCCAGGCGCCGCGCGAGGCGGACATGACCAGGCCGGCGAGATTGAAGGCCAGCAGCAGGGGGATGAGGATTTTCCCGCGGCGGCCGGCGGCGCGGGAGAGCCACATTTCGCAGAGGATGATGAAGACATAGGAGAGGAAGGTGCCGGTCGCGTTTTTGTGGACGCCCAGGACGTAATCGCTGCGCGTGATCAGGAGCACGCTGGAGACGAAGGTGCAGGCGGCAATAAGACCGTAAAGGGCGGCGTTGAGCTGGCGGCGGTCATTGACGAAGCAGGAGAAGAATTTCACCGCCATGACCAGATAGAGGAACATCTGGAACATGGAGACCAGGGCGTCGCGTCCGGTCCAATGAACAAAACTCGATGAGATGCAGACCAGGAAGTAAGCGGCGACGGGGATAAGGATCGGATTCGAGACGCGCGGATAGTTCTTCAGGAACGAGCGCAGCCAGAAGATGGGAAACGCGAGGCAAAGGCTGATTTCGGCCGGGGCGGTATGGACGATATCGCTGCCGGAGAGATTGAACGGAAAGGGAACTTCGGCAAGCATGACAAA
>JBEKYH010000481.1:0-3828 GCA_049511115.1 Tepidisphaeraceae bacterium
AATGCGAGCCGCGCGGCTGCGAAGTTACCCTCGCTCATCCTCATTTGTTTCCACCGATTGCGTCACATGCAGCCCCAGATCGCGCAACTTCAGGCGCAGCGTCTGCCGCGCAATCCCCAGCAGCCGTGCCGCCTTGTGCTGGCTGCCCCCCGTATGCTCCAGCACCCGGGCCAATAGGATTCGATCCAGTTGGCCGTGCGCGTTGGCATACAAATCCTGCGAATTGGCCTGAAGCCGCTGGCGAATGAACGACTCGACATCGAATTGCAAAGCCGTCGGCAAAGCCCCGTCGCCCGGTTTCCGCGCCAGTTCCGGCAAAAACGACGCCAGCAAAACCGACCCGCGCGCCTGCAGCAGGGCTTGCTTCACCACGCTTTGCAGCTCGCGAATATTGCCCGGCCAGTGATACGCGCGCAAGCGGGCTATCGCCTCCGGGTCAATAGACAGAATCTCTTTCCCAAGTTCACGCCCAAACCGCCGCAGATAGTATTGCACCAGTATCGCCAGGTCTTCGCCCCGGTCGCGCAGAGGCGGCAGATGGATCGTGAATACGCTCAACCGGTAATACAGGTCCGCCCGGAACTTCCCTTGGGCCGAAAGGGTTTTCAAATCCCGGTGGCTCGCGGCGATGAGCCTTACGTCCGTCCGCACCGTTTCATTCCCGCCGACCCGCTCAAACGACTGCTCCTGCAAAAGACGCAGAATCTTTGCCTGCAGCGCCAGCGGCATGTCACCGATTTCATCGAGCAGAATGGTCCCGTTGTTGCACTGCTCAAATTTGCCGATGCGCCGCCGATCGGCCCCGGTAAACGATCCCTTTTCGTGCCCGAAAAGCTCGCTCTCCAGCAGATTTTCCGGGATAGCCGCGCAGTTCAGGGCCATGAATGGGGCCTTGGCTCGCGGCCCATGCTGGTAAATCGCCCGGGCGATCATCTCCTTTCCCGTGCCGGTCTCCCCCGCAATAAGGACAGTGACATCCTGCCCCGCCACGCGGCCAATGGCCTTGTAAACCTCGCGCATGGCCGGGCAACCGCCCAGAATCGCCCCCTCCACATCCGGCTCTGCTGGGTTCTGCGCAACGACGGCCGGCGCCCGCATCCGCCGGCTGACCTCCAACGCCTCTTCCACCACTCCCCGCACCTGCCGAAGATCAAGCGGTTTGAAAAGGTACTCAAACGCCCCCTGCTTCATCGCTTCGATCGCCGCGTCTGCCGTCTTGGCCATGGTGACGAATATCACCGGGATGCGGGCGTCGATCTCGCGAATGCCGTGATAGACTTCCAGCCCCGATTTATCGGGCAAATGCAAATCCAGAAGGATCGCCTCCGGCGGGTCGGTCCGAACATGATGAAGTCCTGCCGCCCCCGTTGCAGCCACCTCAACGCGGTGATCGGGCCCAGGAAAAGCCTGCCGGACTTGTTCTGGGACCAGGTCCGGGTCGTCATCAATCAACAACAAATGCGCCATGATGGACGCCCCTTTGGTGCATCAAACTCGTGATTTGGCTTGGCCCCAACCGTCTGGCATTCTATTCGCTTGGAGAGTTAATTGCCAAGCCGGTTGCCCAGGGTAATGTCGACAAGTTAAGATATCGCTCCCCATTCAGAGGCTTATGCGGGACAAAAACTATCCCAGATTCTTGGGCGTTGCTCTCCAGTGTCTTTACGGCGGCATTGCCGCCGCGTTGATTACCTTCGTTTGCTACCGATTCAAGCTCCATCTTCCCACGCCGACGTGCCTGTATCTGCTGACTATTGTATTGCTGTCCTTGCGAGGCCAATTCCTGCCGGCGGCTGTCGTCTCGTTCATCGCCGTCGGGTGCCTGGACTACTTCTTCATACCGCCGCTCTTTTCCTTCGAGCTCGGCAATCCGACCGATTTCGTGGCTCTTTCCGCTTTCTTGCTCGTTTCAGTCATTATCACGCAATTGGTCTCCCGCGTGCGCAAGCTCATGGATGAGAAACTCCGCCAAAGCGAGGCCTACTTATCCGAAGCCCAACAATTAAGTCGCACCGGCAGCTTCGGCTGGCGAATTCCTGCCGGCGAGCTACTCACCGGCCGGCTTGTCTGGTCCGAGGAAACCTACCGCATTTTCCAATGCGATCCGAGCGTAAAGCCAACAGTGGCGATGGTCCTCGAACGCACTCATCCCCAGGACACAATCCTCGTAAAACAAACCATCGAGCGGGCGTTGCAGGAACGCCAGGATTTTGATGTCGAACATCGATTGCTGTTGCCCGATGGATCAGTCAAGCATCTGCATGTAGTTGGTCATATCAAATCACATCAATCTGATGAGCTTGAATTTGTCGGCGCGGTAATGGACATCACCGCCGCCAAGCTGGCCCAGGAAAAGCTGCGCGAAAGCGAAAATCGCTATGCAATCACACTGGCGAGCATCGGCGACGCCGTCATCGCCACCGACGACAGCGCCCGCGTCTCCTACTTAAACCCCGTGGCCCAGCAGCTTACCGGATGGCAACCCGCCGACGCCATCGGCCGCCCCATCACCGAAGTCTTTCGCATCATCAACGAGGAAACGCGCCAGACGGTCGAGGACCCCGCCGCCAAGGTCCTTCGCCTCGGCACCGTGGTCGGCCTGGCCAATCACACGGCCCTGATCACCAGGGACGGCCGCGAACTTCCCATCGACGATTGCGGTTCGCCGATCGTCGACAACGACGGCAAGATCACCGGCGTCGTCCTTGTCTTCCGCGACATGACCCAGCGCCGCAGGGCCGACGAGTCGGAAATGCTCCGCCGCAGCAAGGAACGCCTCGAACTGGCCGTAAAGGGCTCGAACCTGAGCATCTGGGAATTCGACATGCCCGACGGCCGCATCGAAAACAGCCGCTCGACGCTCATCAACGTCTGGGAACTCCTCGGCTACGACCCCCTCACCGCCCCATCCGACTTTGCCTCCGTCCTTTCCCTCGAGGTGCATCCCGACGACCTGGAGCGCCTGACCAGGGCGGTGAGTGTTTTCCTCGAGGGCGATTATCAGGATTTTGAAGCCGAGTACCGCGTCCGCCACAAAGGCGGCATGGAACGCTGGCGCCTCACGCGCGGCGTCGCCGTGCGAAACTCCGCGGGAAAAGCCATCCAATTCATCGGCAGTTGCGTCGATATCACCGACCTCAAGCGGGCCGAGGAAGCCCTCCGCAAGAGCGAGCAGCGCTTCCGGACTTTCGTCGACCACGCCACCGATGCGTTCTTCCTGCTCGACGAGAATCTCGCGATTCTGGACATCAGCCGCAAGGCCTGCGAAAGCCTCGGCTACACGCGCGAAGAACTGCTCGGCATGACGCCATTGGGTTTTGACGACGAGATCAATGCCGCCGACCTTGCGGCGATTAAACGCAAACTTGACCAGGGTCAGGCCGTCGCATTTGAGTCCCGCCATCGCCGCAAAGACGGCACGACTTTCCCCGTTGAGATTCGCGGCCAATCCTTCTGGGAGGGCGGTCGCTGTTACACCGTCGCCTTGGCCCGCGACATTACCGATCGCAAGCAGGCCGAAGCCGCCATTCGAGAGAGCGAATCCCGCTTCCGCGGCACCTTCGAGAACGCAGCCGTCGGCATCGCCCACTGCGATTTCAGCGGCCGCTACCTCCGGGTCAACCAGAAGTATTGCGACATCCTCGGCTATTCACGCGAGGAGTTGCTTTGCAAAACGTTCCAGGACTTCACGGTGCGCGACGATTTGGATGGCTCCCTGAAAAAGTTTAACCCTCTGGTTCGGGGAGAAATCCCCAGCTATTCAGACGAAAAACGCCTGGTTCGCAAGGACGGCGCCCTGGTCTGGGTGAACGTCTCCGTCTCGCTCCA
>JBEKYH010000482.1:0-3820 GCA_049511115.1 Tepidisphaeraceae bacterium
GTGCTGACTGATAAATATGCCGACCTGGCCGCGACGGGACGGCAGGTGACCGAAACGGAAATCCGCCGCGACGCGAAGGCGTTTTTGAGCGATAATTTCGCCAATTTCCTGGCGCGGTGAGCCGCGCGGACGTGTAACCGACACATCCCGAATAACCGGTCTAGAAGCTCCAGCCCCCGCTTTTTATTGCGCGTGGCATAGGGTTTTGCACACCGCCGCGCTAAGTCGCCCCACATCATGGTCGAAACCATTTGAGACCGGCTTGTTGCTGGGGAAGCAATGCGTCAAAGCCGGTCGGTCCGTGAACTGAATCGGGGAAGCCGGAAGAGTTGTGGGAGAGTGGAGAATGCATCGATCTAGCAGTCCTCTGACAGGTCTGTCCGCGCCCGATTTACACCATCTGGCTAAGGCGGCACAGGTTCAGGCGCCCGCAGGGGGGGACGCTCAGGCTCGATCCGCGCAGATCGCGCTGCGGGAGAGTGAGGAGCGTTACGCGCTTGCAATGCGAGCCGCCAATGACGGCCTGTACGATTGGAACCTCCAGACCGGCGAGATTTTTTATTCTGATCGCTGGAAGCAGATGATCGGCTGCCGGCCGGAGCAGGTGACGGCGAATCCCGCCGAATGGTTTGCCCGCGTGCATCCCGAAGACCTTCCCGGCTTGCAGGCTTCCATCGCGGCCCACTGGGAAGGGGCCAAACCTTATTTTCAAATCGAGCACCGCATGCGCGGCGCCGACGGGCGCTGGACCTGGATGCTCAGCCGCGGCGTCGCCATCGGCCATCCCAGCGGCAAGGCCACGCGCATGGCCGGCAGCATGACCGACATCCACCAGCGCAAGCTGGCCGAGCAGCGGCTGGAACATCAGGCGCTGCGCGATTCGCTCACGGAACTCCCGAATCGGTCGCTGTTCATGGATCGCCTGGGGCAGGCGGTGGCGCGGGCCAGGCGCGGGCAGCAGTGGCGCTATGCCGTGCTGTTCCTCGATCTGGACCGGTTCAAAGTGATTAACGACAGCCTCGGGCATCTGGCGGGGGATGAACTGCTGGTCGCCTTCGCGGCCCGCTTGAAGACGTGCCTTCGGCCCGGCGACACCGTGGCGCGAATGGCCGGCGATGAATTCACGCTGCTTCTGGAAGGCGTTGGCAGCGCGCCCGACGCGACGCGCGTCGCCGATCGCGCGCTGGAATCGCTCAAGACGCCGTTTCGGCTGGGGGGGCACGAAGTATTCGTTACGGTCAGCATTGGCATTGTCATCGGCGGCGCCGAGTATGCCGATCCGCAGGACATTCTGCGCGACGCGGATACGGCCCTCTATCGGGCCAAGGCGCTGGGCAAAAACCGTCACCAGGTTTTTGACGCCGCTATGCATCAGCGGGCGCTGGAGTTGCTGCAACTGGAGAACGATCTCCGCCGCGCCGTCGAGCGGCAGGAATTTGAGTTGCACTATCAGCCGATCATGGACATCGCCTCGGGCAAGGTGCGCGCCTTCGAGGCGCTCATCCGCTGGCGGCATCCTGTGCGCGGGCTGATTTTGCCGGGCGAATTCATCGCCCTGGCCGAGGAGACGGGCCTGATTCTTCCCATCGGCCGCTGGGTGATCAATGAGGCCTGCCGCCAGGGGGCGCAGTGGCGGGCCGACTGCGGCGAAAACGGCAATGTCTCTGTCGCCGTGAATCTCTCGGCGCGCCAGCTTGGCCAGCCGGACTTGTCGGAGCAGATTCAAACCGCCCTGCGCGAAACCGGCCTGCCGGCGGATCGGCTCATTGTCGAGATCACCGAGAGCGTGGTGATGGAAGACCCGCAGCGCACGGCGGCCATCCTGCGCGGGCTCAAGGAGCTGGGCGTCCGCGTCAACATCGACGACTTCGGCACCGGATACAGCTCGCTGGCCTACCTGCAGAATTTCCCCGTGGACACCATGAAGATCGACCGCGGCTTCATCGCCCGCATGGAAACCTGCGAGAACGACGCGATCGTCCGCACCATTGTCACGCTGGCTCACACGCTGAACATGACCGTCACGGCCGAGGGGATCGAAACCGAGGCGCAACTGACCCGGCTGAAGGAGATGAACTGCGAAAGCGGGCAGGGGTATTTGCTCGGCAAGCCGATCTGCGCGGCAGCGACGGGGGAGTTGCTGGCTGCGGGTGGGGGGCGCGTGGCGGGGGAGCGGAGGGTGGCGTGAGGAAGGAAGGGTGGGAAGGTGGGAAAGTGAGAAGGTGAGAAGGTGAGAAGGTGCGAAGGTGTGAAGGTGTCGGTCAGGGGCGGAAATGGACACTTTTAGACGGAATTGGACACTTCTGGGTTGCCGCTTTCCCGGCCGGAGGGCGCATGTTACAGATGTTACAGTGGTTTGAGTGCTAATTAATGTACTTGCTAACATTCTATGGCGGGTAAGGAATTGGCGTTGCGGGAGTTGTGGGATTGAGCAAGGTTTATACAAAACATATGGAGAAAAACTTGTAACATGGGCCAATGTGCCTTGGCGGGGGTGAAAAAGGGGTTTGATGAGGGGGCGGCAAACCACGCAAAATACTGTGGCGCTATTGACGGTTTCGTTTCTAGGCGCGGTGGCCATGCCAACGCTGCCCGCTAGCTTCCCTCTTGCTCATCCGTAAGATAGACCCCGTGCCCCTTGGCTGGAACGAAATTCGCCAGCGAGCCATCACCTTCTCCCGGGCCTGGTCAAGCGCGTCGCGTGAGCGAGCGGAGGCACAGACATTTTGGAACGAATTCTTTGACGTGTTCGGCATCCGTCGCCGCACAGTGGCGGCGTTTGAGGAGCCTGTAAGGAACTTAAGGGGGGAATTCGAGTTTATTGACCTTTTGTGGCCTGGCAAGCTCATTGCTGAGCACAAGTCGCGCGGGAGGGACCTTTCTAAGGCGTCCACCCAGGCTTACCGCTACGTTTTAGACCTTATCAACACGAATCGCTCCGACGAGGCGCCGCGCTACATTATCGTCTCCGATTTCTCACGGTTTGCGCTACACGATTTGGAGCATGGGGAGGAGGAAGCGCAAAGCGTCGAGTTTGAGCTAGGAGACCTTCACAGGCATATCCGCAGTTTCGCGTTCGTCGCTGGTTATGAAACTCGGCGACTCGACCCCGAAGATGACGCCAATCTGAAGGCCACGGAATTGCTGGCAAACCTCCACGACCGACTCGAAGACGTTGGGTACACGGGCCACGACCTGCAGCGATTCATGGTTCGCATCCTCTTCTGCCTTTTCGCGGAGGATAGCGGGATTTTTGACCCCGACAGCTTTAAGTTGTTCATCCAAAATCATACACGCAACGACGGCTCGGATCTTGGCTCACAGCTTTCCTTCCTGTTCCGCGTGCTCGATACTCCTGAAGACCGGCGAGCAAGAAATCTCGACGACGACCTGGCGGCATTTCCCTACGTGAACGGAGATCTCTATCGCGAGGCTCTCGATTTTCCTGTCTTCGACGCGCAAATGCGTGAGGCGCTCCTCACCTGCTGCCGGTTTCATTGGGCGAAGATTTCCCCCGCAGTCTTTGGCTCGCTTTTCCAGAGCGTGATGGACGACAAACAGCGCCGCCAGATCGGGGCGCATTATACATCCGAACGTGACATCCTTAAGCTCGTCCGCTCCCTGTTTCTCGACGGACTCCGCGCGGATTTTGAGGGCATTCGCCACAATAGCAGCAGGCTCGCTGGCTTCCAACGGCGTCTAGTGCATTGTCACACAATGATTTTAGGGTAAACCGACTTCAGTTTGACGCGTGCGTCGCCGACTTTGAATTGCCAGTCCACGCCGCGTTGCCTGACGTTGCTGCGCTGGTGCCATGCGG
>JBEKYH010000483.1:0-3819 GCA_049511115.1 Tepidisphaeraceae bacterium
TTTCGTTGTCCTCCACGACAAGAATTCTGACGCCCGCAGCCATTGCTTGCTCCCGTTTATTAATTCGAATTAATCTGGCCAAGAAACAAAACAGCCGACGACCACAAACACTCAGGAGTGTTCGCAAGTGTCGGCTTATAGCTCACGGTTGGTCCCCCGAACATGCGGGCAAACCCCTATTTCGTCATCGGAGGCAAACCCGACCTAAGCCGGATTTCCCTCTGTTCCACTGACGTAGAACGGTAACGCCCCCTTGGCAGCAACGCAAGTGGATCGGCTCAATTTTGCCGACTATCGTGGCCACCATTAATCTACAATGAAAACTTACGAATCGGCGATGTGATGCCTGATTTGTCGAAAAAAAGCCGGCCTCATCGTTTGGGAGTGCGACTGAGGCCGGCCGGGGGAATGAAGAAATTGGCGCAAGCGTCGTCTTTCAGAGTCGCCGCGGTAAATCACGCGCTCAATTTCCCTTCACATTTCTCCTCTTCCTCCGCCGCGCCAGTAATCCCGCCGCGCCTATCGCCATCAGGCTGACTGTCGTCGGCTCGGGCACGTTATTAGTGTGCGACGCCTCGACATCCGCCTCGGCCAGGTCCCAGGCCGCGGCGAATGATCCCGGCAATTGTGATAACTGCCCGGCGGTGAGCGTCTTGTTGAAGTTCTGGGCGACGAGCAGCAAGTCCGCGAAATTGACGTTGCCGTCATAATTGAAATCGCCGTCGGCCCAGTCGATCGGATCGCCGTGCGTGTCCAGCGTGTGATTGAAATTCTGCGCCACCGACAGCAGGTCGGCGAAATTCACGATGCCGTCCAGATTCGCGTCGCCGGCCAGCGTGTTCTCAATGAGAATCTGATTCGGTCCCGCCGGCGTTCCCTTGTCGACGTTTCCGTCGGCATATCCCACCGCATACAAGCCGGTGTTCGACGCCGCGATGGAACTGACGATGCCGGCGCCGGTCCACTTGTCGAGGTTGTATCCGCTGGCCAGATACCCGCGGATCGTCGCGGCGGGATCGGCGCCCGTGAAATCAATCGCCAGCGTGTTGCTCCCCAGGTTCACCTGGCTCGGATGAACCGTCGTGTCGATGGTCAGCGAGCTGACCGTGCTGGTTAGTTGCGTCTGCGTGAATTGCAATGTCGCCCCGCCATCGACGGTAAGGGCCACATGATTGCCGGTGGTGGCGGCGTTACCCGAATTGTCCGAGAAGGGATCGATGGTTCCGCCCACCTGCACGGTGCCGCCGCCGATGGTGAACGAAGCGCCGGAATAGACCGTGACGGTGCCGCCGGTGCGCTGCCAGTTGATCGTGCCCGGCCCGGTCTTGTCCACGTTGTATCCGTACCAGTTGGCGTTGCCCGTGCCGGTCAACTGGCTGTTGACCACATTCAGATCGGTCTGGCTGATGGCGGATTCGCCATCCACTTGCTGCACGACGGCCAGACTCACTGGTTCGGGCGTTCCAGTGACCGGCGTCAGGATAGTCGCTGCGAGACTTTGCGTCAGATTCGTATAGCTCTGCCCGTTAAACCCATCGACCGCCACGGCGTCATTGAAGTCAATCACGCCATCCCGATTCACGTCGGCCGAGTTAAACGCATTAGCCCCGGTCGGATCATAGGTGAACTGCTCCAGGCCGGTAATCGGGTCCTTAGTTCCCAGGTCTGTCGCTCCCGATGGCACCGGCGTCGTGCTGGTGGCTACGGTCAGCACCGATCTTGCGGTCTTGAAAAGAAATGCCGCCGCCGATGCGTCGCCGGCGTTGGAGCCGCTCAGGTAGGTGTTGAGATCGGTGTTGATGTAATTGAGCGCCGCGTTCTTGCGCAGCACCGCATTGGGATTGCGAACCGCGTCGGAAAAAGTCTGGTAGTTGGCCGTGAGCGTATTGCTGGTTGTGCTGTCGGCAAGCGAGGCGCCGATGGCGAAGAGATACAAGTCCGATCCGTCGAACTTCCCGTCGCCGTTGTAATCACCCAGGGCGATCAGATCGCCCTTGGTGTCGGTGTTCGTTTGCACCCAGCCCGGGTCGGGATCGGTCGTGGAGATGGATGGGATCACGGTGCTGTTCTTCACGCCGCCGTCCTGCGTGAACATGCTGTCCTTGCCGCCGTTCTCGACGACGTCCACATAGGCCAGCGACAACGCGGCATTGACCGATTCCTGTACCGCCGAGTAATCGCGCACGCCGTTCTGATTGAAATTCCCAAACAGATAATTCCCCGCCGGCGCCAGCGTCCCGTCCGGAAGGATGTTCCCGCTGGCGTCCTTCGCGGTAATGGGAATCGTGCCATTGACGGTCAGGCCATTCGTCCCTTCCGCCCCGTAGGTGGCGCCGTCACCGCTGGTTTCGCTATTTGCGTCGAAGAAGTTTCCGCCGGTGGTGAAGAGGCTGCTGTAATTCTGGTACGCGAAGGATTGCGCCGTGTTTGCCGCGCTATTGACTTGGACCGGCGCCGCGGTGATAGCGCCGCCATCGGTCTGCCGCGTCCAGTCCAATTCTGAAGGCAGCAGATATCCCGTCGCCACCAGCCCGTCGGCCGGGTCGGTCGCTCCCGTGCCGGTGGACCCCAGCTTGGCCTCGGTATTCAGACTATTGAGAACATTGGACAGCACCGCCGCCACGTCGCCGGTCGGATCGCCCTTGATCCCGGCTGCGGTTGGATCGCTGAGGTTGCTGGGATTGAAACTATTGATCGCATCCCAGGCCGCCTGCTGTTGTGCCGCGGTGGCCGTCGCGGGCGTAATTCCCTCCGCCGTCAACGCGGCGTTGAGCGCGCTCTGGTTTGGCGCCTTCACCGAATTGTAATGGGAGATCAGCACCGCCTTGTACCGCGACACCACCTGCCCGTCCTGCGGATCGCCGCCGATATTGTTAATGGGATCAATTCCGTCACTGATGATGCTGTTGAAATTGGGGCTGACGAAATTGCTCGAATCATCCGCGGGATTCACGTCTGTCTGACCATTGAAATCGATGCTCAGCACGCGCACCGGCGCTGTGCTTGGCGCCCCTTCCGCTTCGGGCAGCGATAGCGCGCCCACGGCCATGCGGCTGTTGCTGATGGTGAGCTGCGCCTCCGATCCGCTGGTCTTTCCGTCAAAACGCAGCGATGAACCGATGGAATGTTGCGCCGTCGCATTGGCGGACGTCGTGCTGTTGCCGTCGTCGTTGCTCCCCACTGCCCAGCTTGGATCAATGCCTGTATTCAGCGCGAAGACGACGCGCTGGCCGGTATCGACCGTCCGCGCGACGACGTTAAACAGCGCGCCGTTTTGCAATCGTCCGGTCGTCTGAAGCCATTGCGTGTCACCCAGGTCCAACCGCTGCAAGCCGGTGCCGGGGTTGGCCGAATAGGTCACCGCCGTCGCCGCGAAGGGAATGCTGGTAATGTTGTTGGTGGTAGCCGTGTTCCACGGTCCACTGGTGTAAGGCTGATCGGTGTTTGGATTGTTGATCGAGGTCGACTCGTTGAGAATCGAGGCCGGCTGGAATTGCTGGCGCGCCCCCGCGGTTCCCAGCGCCGTCAGCAGCGTGGCGCTATTCAGCGCGGGATTTCCCTGCCCGTAGCCGGGCGACCCCGCCGCCGCGAATGGACTGGGGGTGCCGCTCACACTCACCGCCTCGGTCGGGTATTCACCCACCGAAAACTGCACGCGGTTTTGCCCGCCTTGCAGGTTCTGGCCAGTCGCCTGGTTGTAGAGAGCCGTGTTGTAGGTGCTGCTGAGATCGGTCACCGACGCAAGCGTGAATCCACTCTTGCTTCCTGGCGCCGTAAATGCGTTGGTGTTGATGTACGTCGGGTTGGCGCTGGATGGCT
>JBEKYH010000484.1:0-3814 GCA_049511115.1 Tepidisphaeraceae bacterium
TCAAGTACACCAGCGGCAGAAGATTGCCGCGCAGCCGGTAGACCGGCGTGCCGCGGATGCTCTCCACGCCCTTGCGGGCCTGCTCGGCTTCGAGGCGCACCAATTCCAGCAGGCTCACCTGCGGAATCGCAAAGCGGTCGCCGCCGCTGGTGATGACCAGCGCGGGAATAATCGCCAGGGTGAGGGGAATGCGGATGCGGATGGTCGTGCCTTCGCCGGATTTGCTCTGCAAATCGACGGTGCCGCCGATCTTTTCGATGTTCGTCTTGACGACATCCATGCCCACGCCGCGCCCCGAGACATTGGTGATCTTCTCGGCAGTGGAGAAGCCGGGAAGGAAAACGAGGTTCACAGCTTCGCGTTCGCCCATTCGCACCGCATGTTCGGCTGTTATCAGCCCGCGCTCGACCGCCTTGGCCTTGACGCGGTCCAGGCGAACGCCGGCGCCGTCGTCGATGATCTCAATATTGACCTGCCCGCCCTCATGAAAGGCGCGGAGGAAGAGACGCCCCTCCTCGCTCTTTCCGGCGGCTTTGCGCTGCTCGGCCGGCTCGATGCCATGATCGACGGAGTTGCGGATGATGTGCGTGAGCGGGTCCTTGATCGCCTCGATGATGGTCTTATCCAGTTCGGTCTCGCGGCCTTCCATTTCCACGCGGACTTTTTTGCCGCACATCTGGGCCATGTCGCGCACGATGCGGGGGAATTTGCTCCAGACATTGCCGATCGGCTGCATGCGCGTCTTCATGACGCCTTCCTGCAACTCGGTGGTGATGAGATTGAGGCGCTGCGTTGAACCGGTGAGGGTGGCGTTGTCGATGGTAGCGCCAAATTGAAGGATTTGATTGCGCGCAAGGACGAGTTCGCCGACCAGATTCATCAGCCTGTCGAGCAGCCCCACGTCGACGCGGATGCCGCTGCTCGAATTCGCCGCGGGGGCTTCGTTGGACTTGGCCGCGCCGGGATTGGCCGGGGCGGCAGGCTTGCTCTCGGGGGGCGCCGGTTCGACTTTCGGCGCATCAGTGGCAACGGCCGCCTCCTGCGCCGTATTGGAATTCTGCGCAGCCTGTGCCGCTGCAATGGCAGCCATCAGGGCGTCGGGGTCTTCGGCGGGCGCGCCGCCGCCTTCCTCGTTGAGCTTTTTCAGCGTATCAATGATCGCGGTGTAGTCGGCGGTCCCTTCCGCGGCTGTCGCGGCGATATTGGCCAGCATTTCACGGACCGCATCCACCATGGCCAGCAGCCCGTTGATGATGTCGCTGTTCGCCGTCAGCTTTCCGTCCCGCAGTTTGCTCAGCAGGCTTTCGCCGACGTGCGTGACCGATTCCAGCTTGGAGAATCCCAGCATCCCGCACGTTCCCTTGATGGTGTGGATGGTGCGGAAGATGCTCCCCAGCCGCCCGGCCGAGTCGGCGCCGGGATCCTTCTCCAGCGCCACAAAATCCTGATCCAGGCGATCCAGGTTTTCTTCGCTTTCGGTTAGGAACTCCTTTACGAGATCGCCGTCGTCGCTCATATGCCCTTCTCCAATCAAACTTCGGTGCACTCCGAATCTGCTGGTAGAGTCGGGAGGTTTGGCGTGGCGGGTTACAAACATCGGCGCGCTTCGCGCGGAATTCACGGCACGTTCACCAGACGTTCACATATCCGCTACTGAAGTGCTTCATTTCGACTGATAACTCGCTCGCACCACAGACGTTGCGACCGCGGGGAAAATTCACTCTGATCTCCGTTCTTTCCGATACTAACAGACAACACTCGTGCGTTGCCGAGGCTGGTTTGGCAACTAAATGATCCCGCCGGCGACGCAGAGTTGTTCGTAGAGAGTTGCGGTAGCGGCTGTTATGAGCATTCGTTTTATTCTCGGACGCAAGGAAGGGGGTCGAAGATGCCGCGTCATTCTCCGACGGTTCTGATCGTCGAAGGCGACTTTGAAGAGTGCAAAACCCTGGAAGCTTCGCTGATCCGGCACGGCTTTGGCGTCGTTACCTCCCAGGATTCGGCCAGCGCCGCGCAAATCGCCGCCGCTCACGCTCCAGATATTGCCGTCATTGACCTGGAGGCTCGCCCCCTTGGCGGGCTCGAGTTGTGCCGCGTGTTTCGCCAGGATCGACAAACCGCTCAACTTCCCATTCTGATTGTCTCCGGCGCGGAAGATAAAACAGACGGCATTAGCGCCCTGGAATTAGGCGCCGACGATGTCGCGTATCGGCCTCTTCAAGCTGGCGAAATCATCGCCCGCATTCGCGCTTTGCTTCGCCGCAGCGCCTGCAACGCAACCACCAACATTCTCCGCGCCGGCCCGATTGTCATTGACCTGGACGGCCGCGAAGTCCTCTGTGACGGCGCGGCCGTGCCGCTAACCGCCACTGAATTCCGGATACTCAGCCTGCTCGCCGAGGCGCCGGGCCGCGCCCATTCGCGCAGCGACATTTCATCGTCAGCCCGCGACGATGATCTGAACATCCTCGACAGGACAATCGACGCTCACATCAAAAACATCCGCAAAAAGCTGGGCAAATCCGCACACCAGATTGAAACAGTCCGCGCCTTTGGCTATCGCCTGCACCGACCCGCGGCATAGCCTCACCGATCAGAGCATCCCAAACGCCGTCTTGAGTTCATCGATCTGAAGATCAGTCATCGGACATAACGGGCCAAGCGGCCGCGAGTTGATCAGCGCTTCGGCCGTCGATTCCAGGACCTCCAGCCGGTCGAACGCGTCGAGAATGCTCTTCCCCAGGATCAGTGCGCCGTTGTTTTCCATCAACGCGACCGGCTGATTCGGCGAGACAATCGCGGCAATCGCATTCCCATCGCCAAACTGGGCTGCGAACGGCACCGTGGGAACATTGCCCAGGAATAGGAAACTCTCTGGGATAGTCCGCGCATCCAGCCCCTCGCGCGTCACGCTGAAGGCCGTCGCATTCACGGGTGTGGCGTTCACAATCGCCTGTATCGCTGGATAATCTCGGTACAAGTGCCAATGAATCTGCACGGCCCGGCTCGGCGTGCGCCCCGGCTCGCGGCGCCAGGAATGAATCAACGTGAGCTGTTCCGGCGAAATCGTCTGCCGGTCCACACCGTATGAGCTGATCAGAAAACTGTTGGCGTCGAGACGAGCCGAGAAACTGCCCCCGGTGCTGGTCAGCAGCCGCTGGCGATAACCGCGATGGATGAAATCGCACAGGCTGCGGCGGAGTTCCTTTTCCAACGTGGTCGCAGGACCCGGTTCGGCCTCCGGCGGAGCAGGTCGCGGGCGCTCGGCCAGCGCCAATTGTTCTTGCGAGAGATATCGCACCTTGGCGAGCTGGCTGGCCTTGATGATCGTCTTGGCTGTGAATTCCAACGTTTCAAAGCGCTGAAAGGCCTGCGCCAGATCAGCGCCGCCAATCACCACGCCGTGATTCTCCAGCATCACACAGTTAAATCCCTTGGCGAACGCCTCGGCGATCGCGCGACCCAGCGCCTCACTGCCGGGTAATTGATACGGGGCATAACCCACGCGCCCGCAGACGTGCGCGGCTTGGGGAAACAGCGACGTGTCCGGCGTTCTGCGGCAAATCGAAAATGCCACCAGCGCCACCGGATGCGCATGACCGACGGCCCGCAGATCGGGCCGAGCCGCGTAGATCGCCTGGTGAAACGGATGCTCCGACGAAGGTTTGTGCCGCCCCTCGGTGTGGCCCTCAGCGCGGATGCGAACGATGTCGTCGCGCGTGAGGCTCCCCTTAACGAAGCGCGCGGGTGTGATGAACACGTCACCGGCGTCGTCGCGAATGGATAGATTCCCGCCGGACGTGGTGGTCATCTT
>JBEKYH010000485.1:0-4797 GCA_049511115.1 Tepidisphaeraceae bacterium
TATATCACTTTTCCCATGTCTTCAAGCGAGTTTTCGGATGCTCGCCGGTGACAATGCGCGGGGCAAGGGGACGATAGGTGGGCTGGTCAATTTCGCTGTCATAGGGCCAGAACTTCGACTCCCAGCTCCCGGAAACATTCGGCGCGGCGACGGAGCACTTCGTGCAGGGTATCCGTTGAGAGAATGATGGCATCGACGACCTGGCCATGTTCAATCGCGGCGCAGAGTTGTGCTGGGGTTTGCACTTCCAGGCCGAGGTAAGTCGGATTCTGCTGAAAGCGCGGATGCTCATCGACGATGCCGGCGAGAGGCAAACCAATCGATTCCCAAAGATGCCGCTCGCCGAGGAGGCGGGTAGTGAAGCGGCCGGCGCCGAAGAGCCAGACCTTGGGCGGTCTTTGGCGGCGATTTTCCAGTTCCTTGAGTCGAGCGGTCAACAGGCGGCCGGGCGTGAGAATCGCGCCGGGCAAGCCAAGTGTGCCGCTCATTTGCTGCACCAGCGCTTCGAGTATGGAACGGATTTGAAGCGAGTTGAGGGCCTGCCATTGCCGGGGCGGTGGCGCCGGGTCACGGCGGTGCTCGGAAATGACCTTGCCATAAAAGGTCAGGCGGTCTTGCGTGATCTTCGCTTCGTTGAAATTAGTACAAACGCGATTGAAGCCGCGCTGGCCGTACTCCTGAACGAGTTGTGGGTTAGTCCACGCCTCTTGCATCTTTTGGGCCAAGTTTTCCGCCGTCAGCGGCCAGACGCGAAGGCCGGCGTCGCCAACGACTTCGTCCAGGCCGGTGTTCCCGCCATAAATCACCAGGCGGCCCTGGGCCATTGCATCGACGGCGGTGTTGGCGAAGTTTTCGACGGTGCTGGGAACCACCTGGAAGCTGCACGCTTCTATCTCGCGGCGAACCTGGGCCTGGGAAAGCTCGCCGAGATAGATGAAACGATCGCGGAGGGGCGCATCCCCGGCGGCGATCATCTCGGCAAGCATGGATGGTCCGCCGGACGCAACGGGACTATCGCTCCCGGCAATGCGAAGCGTCGCCCGTGGCTCACGGCGCAGAAAGATATTCGCCGCGGCCGCCAACACATCGCATCCCTTGCGACGGAGAAGTCGCCCGACGAATAACGCCGGCCCGCCGCTGGGCGCGGGCGTTGGAGTGCGATCTGGCGAAACATCCACGGGATGGGAAATAATCGTGGCCTGGCGATCGAAGGGACAGAGCTTTCGGGTTACCTCCACGACACTGGCCGTCGCGGCGCACACGGCGTCGGCGCCGACGATGCTCGCCAGCTCGAGCGCTTCGGCCAGAACATCGTGATCCGTGGCCGCCGCGGAATTTCCAAAGGCGTTGGCCGCGTAACCCAGGTGAATCTGTACAACCACCGGGAGGTTCCGAATCGGCCGCAGCAAAAGCGGCAATGCGAGCGCTTCACACTCGGCGGCTTCGACCAGATCAAACCGATCCGCCTGATGTTCCGTTCGCAGGGCGTCACACAACAGCGCGCCGATCCCGAGCTTGTAAGCGGCCTGCGTGCAACCCAGCGCCGCGGCTGCCAGCGGCGGCGGCAGCGCGCCGGCGGCGAGCCGTTCGGCGACGTCAGGCACTTGGTGAAGGAAGACGCCTTGCGGCAGAGCGTTTCGGGCGGCCGCTGGAACCGTAGTGGTGAAAATGTGGGGCTCATGCCCGGCGCGGGCGATTGCCGCGGCGCATTTGAGGGTGTACGACCCGACGCCGCCGGGACGAACATCGGGGTACTCGAAGGTGAGAAACGCGATGCGCATGTTATGGGTGAACCTTAACGACGAACGTCGCCGGCACGCAAGGCGGTCAAAGCGCGTCTGACGGTATTTCCGGGCGAGATGAAGACGAAGCCGCCCCAGCGGGGCGGACGGATGTAGCCACGGGTGTAGCGAAGCGCAACCCGTGGGAATGGATCAAAAAAAAACGCGCCCGCCCCTGCAGGGGGCGGCGGAAGATCGAAGACGGCAAGCGGAGTTGGAGTGAGCAAAGCTTCCCTCGCCCGCTCCGGGGCGAAAAGCCTTCCACGCTTTCCACGGGTTTCGCTGCGCTTCACCCGTGGCTACAAACCAACGCCCCTCTCGGGGCTGAAGACCGCGGCCATTTCAAACTCGCGGGTTTATTGGCCGCCCTGCCCGGCCGCTTTCAAGCCGCGAGCGGGTTATGTCCGATAAATCGAGAAGCAGAATAGGATCGCCGGTGCTGCACGTATCCGTCATTATTCCCTTTCGCGGCGATGGGGAGACTCTGCGCTGGGTGCTGGAGGGATTTGCCGGCCAGGTTCTTCCGGCGGACGTGTCCGTCGAAGTCCACGTCGGAGGAGATGGCTGCTCGCCGCCGGCTGCGCCGCCCACGCCCACGAGTATGCCGCTGCGGTTCAACATGCGATCCCTTCCTCGCAGCGGAGTGGCCGGTGCGAAAAACCTCCTGCTGCAAGGGCTGCACATCGACGTTCTCATTTTCGTCAACGCCGACACACGACCCGACATTCACTTCATCGCCGCCCATGTATCCCGCCTGCTGAGTCTTCCGCATGGCTCGATGGTTTTGGGCAGCGCCCCCTACGAATCGGCAGCCAACAAGGTCGTTCTGGACGCCCTGAAAGAAGAATCGCCGATGGTCTTCTTCTACGGGCAATTGCAGCCGCACCAATATTACAACTATCGCCACGCCTGGAACCTCAATGTGTCGGTCCGCGGCGAGGACTTGCGGCGCGTGGGCGGATTTTGCGATGCGTTGCGGCCGTATGGTTACGAAGACCTGGATTTTGCCTGGCGGCTCATGGGTTCAAAGGCAGCCGTCTATTACGACCCGGCGGCGGTCGTGACGCATCGCCATCCCATGACGCTGGACGAATACCTCAATCGGGAGGAGGGGCTGGGCACGGTAGCGCCGGTTCTGTATCGCGTGAATCGTGAGTTGTTCCAGGCGTTATTCGGCCCGCGCGATCTGGACTCGCTCGCGGGCGATTACCGCGTGTGGACTTCAATGGATGCCCCGTCGCATCGGTGGACGTATCAGCGGCTGGCGGAATGGTGCAATCTTCCGGACAGCGAGCTAGGCGCGCCGGGGTCCGATCAGCGCCGCCGCCTCGTGCACACGCTGTATCAGATGCACATCCCCCTCAAGCGGCTGGCGTTTCGCCTGGGTTTTCTTCGCGGGCTCGCCTTACTGGATGATTCCAAGTGGCCGCAACGAACCAGCCAGGGGTTGTGGAAGCGGGCAATTAACTAAAGGGTTTTCGTGGGCTCACCGTTGATTTCAGTTCTGATGCCGACCTTTAACTGCCGCCACACTCTGGCGGAGGCGATCGGGTGCATTCTTGCGCAAACGCTCGGCGATTTTGAATTGATTATCGTCGACGACGGCTCGACCGATGATTCGGCTCGCGTGATTGAGGAGGTCGCCGCGCAGGACAATCGTGTGCGCGCGGTTCGCCAGGGAAATCGGGGCGTGGGGGCGGCGTTGAACACGGGGTTGGATATTGCGCGCGGCGAGTATCTGGCGCGAATGGACGCCGACGACCGCACGCCGCCGGAGCGTTTTGCGGAACAAATCGCTTATCTGGCGGCGAACCCGGCGATTACGGTCGTCGGAGGGTGGCATCGCACGTTCGGGGCCATTGAAGGGCGCGTCCATGAATTTCCCACCGAGCCGGCGCGATTGAAAGCGGTCATGATTTTTCGCAATCCCATGTCGCATCCCACGGTGATGATGCGGCACCAAGCTTTCAAGGAGAACGGCTGGCGATACGAAACCGATAAGATCGAATCTGGCCCGGCTCGATGTGCCAAAAGGGGTGGCCGCAGATGAAACGCGAAAGCGTCGTGGCCCAATGCCGCCTGCTGGCATTGACGGGCTTGAATCCTGATGACCAGCAACGCCACGTTCACCAGGCGCTGGCCTTCGATGAAATCCCCGCGGAGGCGGCGTTTATCACTGCGGCGCACCAGTGGCTCCAGGAGATTTGGCGGCATAATGAGCGGCGGCCGGTTTTTGAGCCGGCGGCGCTTGTCCGCGTATTGACGGGCCGGTTTATAGCGCTGGTGAGGGCGGCGGCGCGATGCGGTGAGAAAATTCCCGGTCTGGCTGAAAGCATGTTTCGGCCTTATGTGGAAATACCGATTCCTTTGGCGGCTTAGGACCAGCGATATGAGCGATGCACCTCGAGTGACTTTCCTGCTGTCAGTCCGCAACGCGGCGCGCACCGTGGGGGCGACGATTGAGTCGGTTCTGGCGCAAACCATGCCGGACTTTGAGCTGCTGATTCTGGATGATGCATCCACTGATGAGACGGCGCGTGTGGCCGGCGGCTATCGTGACCACAGAATCAGATTGGTGACAAATCCGACGCAGTTGAACCATTCGCGGACGGCGAATCTGGGTCTCTCGCTGGCAAAGGCCGAATACGTGGCCCGGATTGACGGCGACGATTTGTGCGTGCCGCATCGCGCGGCAATTCAGGCGGATTATCTCGACGCCCACGCGGAAGTCGCCATCCTGGGGGCGAGTTTTGAAACTTTCTCGGATGAACCGAGCGAATCTGCCGGCCAGATCATCACCCCTCCGCTGGATTCGCCGACGATCGCCGCGACATTGCTGTTTCGCAATGCGATCGCGCAGCCTTCGGTGATGCTGCGAAAATCCGTGCTGGCGGCGCAGGGAATCGAGTATGACCCGCTGTGCATCCGCGCGGAGGATTACGAACTGTGGGGAAGGTGCGCCATGCGGGGGTTGGTGTTCGCCAACCTGCCGGATGTGCTGCTGCGCTATCGCATC
>JBEKYH010000486.1:0-3772 GCA_049511115.1 Tepidisphaeraceae bacterium
CAATTACCTTTTCCTTGATATGCACGTGGATACGCTGCTGCCCTCGACGGAACAAGATGCGCTTGATCCGTGGGATTTCGCTCGCGGTCTTCCGCCGGCAACCCAGCCGTCGGCATCAAAGTAAACGATTGCCAATCGCCGCCCCTTCCCCGACAATCTCCCCATGCTCAAATCACTTCTCTTATCGGCAATGGTGGGCTTGGCCGCTGTGGGGACTTGCCTGGGGCAGAGCACGACGCAACCGGTCGCCCCGTCGGCGGCGACCGCGGCGGACGATCTCAAAAATTCTCCCCGTCACGGCGAATGGGACGACATCCCCATCCCCGGCTCGACCGTGAAACTCCATACCTGGGTCGTCTACCCCGAGCGGCCCGACAAGGCCCCGGTCGTGCTGGTCATTCACGAAATCTTCGGCATGTCCGATTGGGTGCGCGCCACCGCCGACCAGTTGGCGGCACAGGGATTCATCGCCGTCGCCCCCGATCTGCTTTCGGGCAAAGGCCCCAACGGCGGCGGGACCGAGTCGTTCACCGACCCTACCGAGGGCGTGAGCCGGCTGACCTCCGACGAAGTCGTCGTCCGCCTCAACGCGGCACGCGATTACGCACTGGCGTTCCCCTCGGCAACCGATAAGTCCGCCAGCATAGGCTTTTGCTGGGGCGGCGGAGCGAGTTTTAATTACGCCGCGAATCAACCGAAGCTAAACGCCGCCGTCGTCTTCTACGGAGTTCCGCCCAGCAAAGACGCGATGGCCAAAATCACCTGTCCGATCCTGGGAAACTACGCCGGCAACGACGCGCGAATCAGCGCCACCGTTCCCGCGACCACGGCGGCGATGGCCGCACTGCAAAAGTCCTACGACCCGCACATTTTCGACGGCGCCGGCCACGGTTTCCTGCGCCAACAATCCGGCCAGAACGGCGCCAACCTGAAAGCCGCCCAACAGGCATGGCCAGCAACGATTGCCTTCCTGAAGAAGTATCTGGAGACAGCGAAAGCCAATTAAAAGAAAGGAGGATTTTTTTGCCGCGAAGACGCCCGCCTCGGCGGGCAAGCTGCGGACGCGAAGAAATACAAGATTCACCGCCCGGTCGCAGTAGCGACCTAGAGGCGCGGAGGATGCAGAGGAAATGCAATTAAAGGATTCAAACTTGTATTCTCTGCGTCCTCTGCGCCTCTAGCGAGGCGAAGCCGAGCGGGCGGTTGGACTGCATTTTTATCAGGCGGAAGATTTCATTTGAGGAAGATATGAGTAACCAGTCGATTCGCGTTCTGGCGGCGGTAATGGTGTCGATTGCCCTCTGCCTTTCTCGGCCAATGCCCGCCCGCGCGCAAGCCTCCCCCGTCACCATCAACTGGCTCGACAAAACTCCACCGCCCGCGGGCACCGGCGTAAGCTGGGGCGTTCCCTGGCCCAAGGACGCCGTCCAAAAGGGGCAGGCGTTTTCGCTTAAGACCGATGACGGCCATGACCTGCCGCTTCAGACCTGGCCGATGGCGTATTGGCCGGATGGCTCGTTGAAATGGAGCGGTTTCGCGACCGCCGCCGATCCCAAATCCACCGGCGGGCTGACTCTTGCTCCAACCAGCGCTGCGCCGGTAGCGCCGGCCGGACCGAGCGTGACGGTTACGGAATCCGCTGACGCTGTTACGGTGGACACGGGTTGGCAGCAATGCCGCATCCCGCGCCAGGGCGAATTCCTCATCGATACCCTCACCGTTAACGGCAAAATCGTCGCCCGCGACGCTCATCTGGAATGCATCTCCCAGGACGGCCCGGAGAATGACCCGGCCATGCCTCCGCCGCGCGAGCGATATGAGAGCGACATCACCAAAGTGACCGTCGAGCAATCCGGTCCGGTGCGCGCGGTCATCAAACTCGAAGGCATGCACAAATCCGCCACGCGAAGCTGGCTGCCGTTTTATGTGCGCCTCTATTTTTATCCCGGCCAGACGCCGATCCGCATGGTCCATTCGTTCGTCTTCGACGGCGATGAGCAGAAGGATTTCATCCGCGGCCTGGGAATCGTCTTTTCTGTCCCCATGCGCGAGGAAGTGCAAAACCGCCACGTCCGTTTTTCCGGCTCTGACTCAGGTCTCTGGGCCGAACCAGTCGAGCCGCTTCTCGGTTACAACCGCCACGTCTACAACGACGACGGCTCCGACGTTTTCCCCGATCAAGTCGCCGGCAAGCGCATGCTCAACAAAGCCCAGATGAATCCCGATGTCCTCCAGACGGTGAACCTGTGGGCATCATGGGATGATTTCCGTCTCATCCAGCCCAACGCGCAGGGATTCACCATCGAGAAGCGCACCAATCCCCAAAGCGCCTGGATCGCCGCCGGCTCCGGCAAGCGCGCGACCGGCCTGGTTTTCGCCGGCGATGTCACCGGCGGGTTGGCGGTGGTGCTGCGGAATTTCTGGCAGCTTTATCCCACCAGCCTTGAAGTTCGCCATGCGACGACAGACACCGCTGAGCTGCGCGTGTGGCTCTGGTCCCCTGACGCACCCGCCATGGATTTGCGGCATTACGATACGCGAGCGCACGGCCTGGACCAGTCGTATGAAGACGTGCAGCCGGGTCTCAGCACCGCCAACGGAATCGCCCGCACCAGTGAACTCACGCTCTTTGCCTGCAATTCGGTTCCGGCCAAGGCCGACATGGCTAACCAAGTGAAGATCGCCAGCGAGCCGCCCGTGCTGGTCTGCACGCCGCAGTATCTGCACGACGTCGGCGCGCTGGGCGTGTGGAGCTTGCAGGATCGCTCCACGCCGTTCAAGAAAGCCGCCGAGGATCAGCTCGATGCGGAACTCGCCTTCTACGAAAAGGCCGTCGATCAATACAACTGGTACGGTTTCTTCGATTTCGGCGACATCATGCACTCGTATGATGCCGTCCGTCACACCTGGCGTTACGACGTCGGCGGATTCGCCTGGGACAACGACGAGCAATGCACCGAGTTGTGGCTCTGGTACGGTTTCCTCCGCACGGGCCGGGCCGATATTTATCGCATGGCCGAGGCGATGACCCGTCAGGTCTGCGAAGTCGATTGCTATCACCAGGGCAAACTCGCCGGCCTCGGCTCGCGCCATAACGTGCGGCACTGGGGCGACGGCGCCAAGGAAATCCGCATCAGCCAGGCCGCTTACCGCCGGCCATATTATTACCTGACCACTGACGAGCGCGTGGGCGATGTAATGACCGAAATGCTCGCCAGCGAGCAGCGCGTGGCGGAGTTTGATCCCATGCGCGAGGCGCTGCCGGCAATTCCATCGGATAAGCAATACCCCGCGCGCATCCGCGCCGGCCCGGATTGGCTCGCGCTGGTCGGCAATTGGATGACCGCCTGGGAGCGCACCGGCGACACCAAGTGGCGCGATAAGATTTACGCCGGGATCGACTCCATCAAGGCCATGCCCTATTGGTTCAAGTCATCGACGTCGCTGGTCTGGGGCTTTGATCCCGCGACTGACAAACTGTACCCGCGCGACAACACGATGGGCGGCTACAACCTGGTCACCAACATGGGCGGCCCCGAAGTGATCGCTGAATTAAACACCTTCATCGACCGCCCCGACTGGGTGAAAATCTGGCTGCAATACTGCCGCCTTTCGAGCGCGCCGGCCAACGTCGTCAAACTCGACCAGACCACCGGCACCGAAGGCGCCGACGGCCGCTACGCCGGCGGCGGACGCATGGCGGCCTACGCTTACATGATGACCAAAGACGCCGCCTACGCGCAGCGCGCGCTAGGCGGCATTGTTGGCGGCG
>JBEKYH010000487.1:0-7251 GCA_049511115.1 Tepidisphaeraceae bacterium
CTAAACCCCAGGCCGTTGATGCTGATATCCTGCCGCTGCACCGCCGTCTCGGCCTCCGTCGTCGGCTGCGTAGCCGTTGCGATTTTCGTCGTATTTCCCGGCGGCGAATGGTCGGTTGAAGCCTCGCATCCGACCAGCGCCGCAATCGCCAGTGCCGCCAGCGCGCCCATCCCCACCAATCCCAGCCGTGCATTTACTACATTCAACATGGACATTTCCTTTCTCGTCTCTCCTGAACGACTCGCCACAAGTTCGCCGTTGTTCTATAGGCAGCCCAAGAATGCGAAGTAAACGGGTTTACGAAAATCCCTATGCGGCTTGGCTGCGATTGAATGATCGAACTATTTCGTCGGATCGGTTGTCGGCGAACCAACTAAAGAACCCCGAAGCCTTCCGGCAATGGGGTTCGTCATGAAATCGTCGTTAGATCGAATCGTCGGTCCGAAGATTTCTACAATCCTAAAGCGGGTTGCGCCCCTGCAGCAGCCGTATGACCACCACGATCAGCGCCACCACCAGGAGGAGATGGATCAATCCGCCCGCGGTGTACGAGGTAACAATTCCGAGCAGCCACAAAATCAGAAGTACGCAAGCAATCGTCCAGAGCATGAAAATGTTCCTTTCATTTTTTGAACGTTCCGAAACAACGACAAAAAAGCCGGCGCAGCCGAATCCCCGGTCGGAGGGGACTCAATTGCGTCGGCTTACTCTTTAACGGGTCTGTCGCCAGGGCGACTTACCCTCTACTTAGTCATCCGAATAACCACAAATTGCGTTGGGAGCCGAATTTTCCAAGGCTCCCACGTCGGTCACATCATAGGCATCCTGCGCGGCGAATGCACACCGATTGCCGAAATACACGACACTAACTGCTACTGCTTGCGCCGCGCCACTGGCGCGCGGCGCGCCCACACCTTGGTAAACTCCGCCCCGTAAAAGAGGCTGAACGATGAGTAATAAATCCAGATCAGCACCGCCACCAGCGACCCCGCCGCGCCATACATGTTGTCGATTCGCGAGTATTTGAAGTAGATCGCCAGCCCAAACCGCCCCACGCTGAACAGGACCGCCGCGATCAGCGCTCCATGCCAGACGTCCCGCCAGCGGTGGTTTACGTCCGGCAGAAATTTGAAGATCGCGGCGAACAGCACGAAACCCACGCCGCTCGACACCGCAAACTGCGCCAGATATCCCGGCCACCATCCGCCGTCATTGAGGTGCTCCTCAAACGCCGTAAACAGGCCGCTGATGAACATCGACCCTACAAGCCCGAATCCCAGTGCGAACACCATCGCCAGTGAGAGCAGCCGCGTGCGGATAAACTCACGCACCACATGCTGTGCGCGCTTTGTCTGCGGAGCTTTGGCCCGCACGCCCCACAGGCAGTTCATCGAATCCTTCAACTCGATAAAGACCCCGGTTGTCGAAAACAGCAGCACCACGGTGCTGATCGCCGTTCCCAGCGTGGCCGGGCCGTGCGTGTCACCGCTGTCGATGATCGGCTTGATCGCGTTCGCCGCCTGCGTCCCCATGAGGCTCGTCGTCAATGCCAGAATCCGTTCGCGCGCAAAGTGCTTTGCGTGGGCAACGCCCATCACGCGAATCACAATGGCCAGCAGCGGCGCCAACGACAACACCGCATAAAACGAAACCGCCGCCGACATCCGCAGGCAGTTATCCTCCAACCATTGCGAAGCCGCGTCCTTGAATAACGCTCCAATGGCGATCACGCGCCAGATCACGCGCGGTCCACCCATAGCGCCCTTCATGTGCGAGCGGTCAGCCATGCAACAGCCTCCTCGCACATCCTATGCCGGCCGCTGCACCAGGCGCGGCGCGCCTTGCGATTCCGCCTCGCGCGCTTCCTCCTGGCTTCCCTTGATCAAAATGCCATGACTCTTCTGCTCCATCTGCTCCAATGCCTGCCAAAGCCGCGCCACGGGTCGCGCCGAACCGCCTCCTCCGATCTGGCCCACCTTGTCCTCGCGGTAGGTCATCCACAACCCCAGCACAATCGTCAGTTCCGGATGCCGCGACCATAGCCGCTTCATCAGATACCGCGCATGCGCGATCGCCTGGGGCGGCAGAGCCGAAATTACCACCGCGTCGGTATTGTGCCCGGCAATCAGGTCCATCATTTCCGACGCCAATGACTCGGCGCTGAGCACTTTGACGTGGTATCCGCGCCGTTGCAGCAGGTGCTTGAGCATGCACCCGACCACTTCATCCGCCTCGTCCCGCGCCGGCAGACACAGCACACGCAGGCTCGCTCCGCGCGGCAAACCGCCCGCCGGCTGCGAACCGTCTTCCGCGGCCGTCAAAACGCAGGACGGCGGGTTCTCCTGCTTCTGTGCCTGCGGCGGCATGATCTCCAGAGCTTTGTCCGCGATCGCATCCACAATCTCGCGCATGGCCTCCACGTTGAATTGATACTGCTGGTCGTTCAACCGCCCGTGATGCCAGTCGCGCTGCGCCGTCGCCAGCGCCGGTAGCAAAACCTCGTCGTACACCCTCTCCAGCGGCATCTCCTGCAGGTATTCCAGGCCTATCTCCGTCGCATTTTCATCATCCCCCGCGATCAGCCGCTGGTATATCCGCATGGGCGGATCAAGCGTGGATTTCTGACTCAGCAATACGTCCAGGAATTCCAATTGCGGCACATACTTCCCCACCAGCACAAGCAGCACCGTCAGGGGCATGGACAGCAGCAAACCAATCGGCCCCCACAGCCAGGTCCAGAACAGCGCCGCCGCCAAAACCGCCATCGGAGAAAGCCCCGTGCTGCCGCCCAGCAATCGCGGCTCCACGACCTGGCCGGTCAGGCATTCCAACCCCACAAACATGCACAGTGTCGCAAGAAACGCGCCGTCCCCGGGGAACGCCGCGAAGGCAATCGCCAGCGGCAAAGCCGCCCCGATCCACAGCCCCACATACGGCACAAACCGCAGCGCCGCGCACATCGTCCCCGCCAGCAATGCCACCCTCAACGCCTGATTGCTCCCCATCGATGCGTCGATAATCCACACCCCCAGCGCCACCGCCGTGCCAAACGCCAGGTTGATCACCGATTGCGCGATCAAATAGCGGCTGACGCGATGCGCCGCTTCATCCAGCGCTTCGGTTGTCGTGCTGAGATGCCCCTCGCCCAACAGCAGGATCATCCTTTCACGCAGATCCTCGCGCTGCAACAGGATAAAAATAGCAAATACAATGACAATCAGCCCCGTCAGCAATCTCCCGATGATCCCGCCGACGTATTCAACCGCCAAGGTGACGGGCGTCGATGAGTCCGATACCAGCTTGACCGGCCAGGGAACGTCGTCCGTTGCAGGAGGCAGAGTGATCAGTGCCGGCTTCGTCGTCGCCGTCACTATGGAGTTGGCAACATTCCCTGCGGTCCCTTGCACCTGCCGTCGCCACATTGCCCCCAAATCCACCGACCCGGCTATCGCCTGCAATTTGGCCTCGATGCTCTGGCGATATGCCGGCAGATTCCCCGCGAGATTGACGAACTGCCGCTCCATCGTCCATCCCACCGCCGTCACCACGATCAGCGTGACCAGCACGGCAATCAGCGTCGCCGCCACGCGATGAAACCCCCACCGCTCGGCCCACGTCACCAGCGGGGCAAGCAAAAACGCCACCAGCGTCGCCAGCGCCAGCGGGATGATCACCGGCTGCGCGAAATAAAGCGCCGTCACCACAATGGCTACCGACGCCAGTGTGTAAAAGCCATTTTGCCTCTCGGATCGATTGGAAGGCTTGGAGAACGAAAAACGAACCGCCAAGGCGCGGAGGACGCGGAGAAAACCCAGACGGCGCCTCTGCGGTGGAAAAGCCCGCCTATTGCGCAGACGGCCGTGTTACGCGGAAGCCGCCATCTGCGGGCCTATCGAGTTATGAACCCAGGAAGTACAGGCGGGCAAAGTACAACCCGATCCCGATCACGAGCATCACGCACAGGCAGTACCAGGTGTCGCTTTCATCGAGATCAAAGAGCGCGCCCAGGAAGGCGAAAGCAAAAACCAGCGCGATCAAAGGAGGGAGGAACCCGCCGATCATCGGGAACCAGCGTACCAGCGGCCCGAGCATTGTTTCCATCGCCGGAGCGGCAACTGAAATCGCCGCGAGCTTAAATACGGCCACGCCGAACGGCCCCAGATCAATGCTCCGCACTTTGGCCGCGATCAGCACGCCGGCCAGCATGACAATCGTAGTGATGACCAGTCCAACGGATACGTCGATAATCGCTTCCATCAGGCCGTGCCCGTGCAACATCGACTCTATCACATCGATCGCCACGCCGCCGATCAGCAGCCCAAGCGGTAGTCGAAAGTTCTTAATGGAATCCGTGTCCGTCGGCGCAGTCGGCGGAAGCACGGCCACCGGCGCCGCCGCCGCCGGCTTGGCAATCCGGCGCGGTTTCGGCGCGGCCTCGACAGGCTTCAGATCATAATCCTCATCGTCCGTCATTGACGACATTTTTTACCGCTGGCCGCGCCGCGGCGAGTATAATGTCCATTCTTCTTCCTAATCGCCGATCCGCCGATTCGTGAATTCCTTCGCGTTCTTCGCGTCTTCGCGGTTAAACCGCATTTTGTCTTCTCCCCTGTGCACGGCGCGTGGACAACCTATCGCCTGCTCACCCGGAAATGCCGCGCCTCCGCCTTTGGCTGTATCATCCCACCAACCTTGAAATTTCCCGCGAATTAGGTTTATGTAAGGATTCGAAAGAGTTCGTTTCCAAGGAAGGACCGCCGCCATGTCTCAGTTGATGGATTCCGCCGCCGCGACGCTGTTGGAACGCGTTCCGCCGCATTCAATTCCGGCCGAAAAATGCGTGCTGGCTTCGATGATGCTGGAGAAGGAAACGGTCGGCACCGTCCTGCAGCTCATCGACCGCGATGCGTTTTTCCAGCCGGATCACCAGATCATCTACGACATTCTCATCAAGCTCTTTGAGCAGAACCGGCCGGTCTCGGCGATGATGGTCCGCGAGGAACTGCTCAAGCGCCAACTTCTAGATGAGATCGGCGGCGCGGCCTATCTGGCCGAAATTCTCAACACCGTCCCCGACGCCTCGCAGGGCGCTCATTACGCGGGAATCGTGCGCGAAAAGGCCATGTTGCGGCAGCTCATCGCCGCCAGCAATGAAATCCTGCGCGACGCTTACGGTCCGCTAGAACAGGCGGATTTAGTCCTCGACGCGGCGGAGAAAAAGATTTTCCGCATCGCCGAGCAGAAGGTCGGCAAATCGATGGAGCCGCTGGAAAAAGTCCTGCACGAAGTTTTCGAGGCCATCGAAAACAAGGACCGCCGCGGCCTGGTCACCGGGTTCTTCGATCTCGATGAGATGCTCAACGGGCTTCAAAACGGCGAGATGATCATCGTCGCGGCCAGGCCCTCGATGGGCAAGACCGCGCTGGCCATGAACATCATCGAATATATCGCGGCCGACACGCAACTCCCCTGCGCGGTTTTCTCGCTGGAAATGAGCAAACAGCAGCTTGCCCAGCGCATGCTGTGCAGCCGCGGCGCGATCGACGCACACAAACTTCGCCGCGGCATGCTGCAAAGCCAGGAGTACCAAAAGCTGGCCAGCGTCGTCGGCGAGCTGGCCAAGGCCCCCATCTGGGTGGACGATTCCGCGAGCCTCACGCCGCTGGAACTGCGCGCCAAAGTGCGGCGGCTAAAGCTGCAACACGACATCAAGTGCGTGATGATCGACTACATGCAGTTGATGGACAACCCCGGCCCTGACAGCCGCCAGCAACAGATCTCGGAAATCTCCCGCGCGATCAAAGCCGTCGCCCGCGAGGTGAATATTCCGGTGATCGCCCTGTCGCAGCTCAACCGCATGAGCGAAGGCCGCGACGGCCACCGCCCCCGCATGAGCGACCTCCGCGAAAGCGGCAGCATCGAACAGGACGCCGACGTGGTGATCCTGATGCACCGCGAAGACTATTACAAAATGAGCGAGCCGGATTTTCAGCCGGACAATATTGCCGAATTGATCATCGCCAAGCAGCGAAACGGGCCGACGGGGACGGTGAAATTGTCGTTTATGAATAAGACGACGCGGTTTGAGAATTTGTCGGCGCAGGGGGATCCGTTTCAGTGAAGCGAGAGTTCCATCGCGACCCACCTCAAACTGGTGGAACGGAAGGCGTCGACGCGATAAACTACGGACGATGACGAGCCCCAGATAGTGGCGCGCTTTGTCGGAGACTCAAGTTGGCTCATAAGTGGCAACAAATTCTCGACCTTCCGTCGCATTGGCAGTCGTTGATCTCTGCCGAGTTAAAGAGCATTTCTTCAATTTGGCAAGAGCAACACGATCGGCTTCGCAAGCTAGACTCGATACAGCAATTTAACGACCGGCTGGCGAGAGAATGGGCCATCGAAACTGGCATTATAGAGAATGTTTACCATATCGATCGCGGCGTGACGGTGGTACTTATTGAGAAGGGTATAGAGGCCAGCTTAATTCCACACGGAGCTTCAGACCGCCCGGCGGAAGAAGTCATTCAAATTGTCCACGACCATCAAGAGGCGCTGGAGGGTCTTTTCTCTTTTGTCAAGAAGCGTCGGACTCTTTCCAACTCGTATATCCGGGAGTTGCACGATCAGATGCTCAAGCATCAGCACTCGACCGTCGGCAAGAACACGCTCGGTGAAATAGTCGAAATCGAATTAAAGCGAGGGCAGTTCAAAACACTTCCCAACAATCCGTCCATACCTGGAACCGGTCTACACGAATACTGCCCGCCGGAACATGTCGCATCAGAGATGGACAATTTACTCGGTTGGCACACAGCGCACCTCAAGATGGAGGTTCCAGTCGAGATTGAGGCCGCCTGGCTTCACCACCGTTTTACCCAGATTCATCCATTTCAGGATGGCAACGGGCGTATTGCCAGAGCTTTGGCGTCATTGGTTTTCATCCGCGACAAATACTTTCCGCTTCTCATTACCCGCGATACGCGGGCAGATTACATTTCGGCTCTGGGCGCTGCGGATAACGGAGACCTCACTGCTCTGGTCGCACTGTTTGCTCGGCAGCAGAAGGGTAGTCTCCTAAAGGCGCTAAGCCTCTCGGAAGATGTTATCCGGCGCACGAGCACGCTAAATACCGTTGTGGATGCCGCGATCGGGCGATTACGTCAACGGCGAGAAGAAGTAATTCTGGAGCAAAGAAAAGTTCTTGAAATTGCGGGCGAACTTGAGGAGGAGGCTGCCTTAGCGATGGAG
>JBEKYH010000488.1:0-3758 GCA_049511115.1 Tepidisphaeraceae bacterium
AACGGCAATGACACTCTTACGGGTGATGGCGGCGCTGACAGCCTCGTCGGCGGCTCCGGCGCGGACCTGCTCCTGGGCGGCACCGGCCCCGACACCCTCTCAGCCCACAGCGCCACCAGCACCCTCAAGGGCAACGGCGGCAACGACAGCATCCTCGGCAACGGAACGGGAGCGTCAATCACCGGCAACACCGGCGATGACACAGTCATCCCGTGATTCTGGCGGGGCCGAGCACGCTTCCGCCCCCGGTAACGCCGGGGGAGGATTGAGGAGGGGGTTAGGCTGGTGCGCAAATAAGAAAAAAACTGCATCACCGCACGAGGTCGCTGGTTTCCATTTACCCCGTAACCGGCGGCTTCCATCCCGCATTCTCTTCCACTGCGATCCGCCGATTGACGCGCTTCAGCAGCCCTGCCAGCGTGCGCCCGGGCGCCAATTCGATAAACCGCGCCTCTCCGGCCCCCGCCAGCGTCGTCATCGTTTGCGCCCACCTCACCGGCTGCACAATCTGCTCCACTAACAACCGCTTGATGCTCACCACATCGCTATGCGGCTCCGCCGTGACATTTGAATAGACCGGCACAGCCGGCGTGCTAATCGCCGCCCCGTCAAGCTCCGCCTTCATGCGCTCGGCCGCCGGCGCCATGATGGGGCTGTGGAACGCCCCTGCCACCGCCAGCGGCACCGCTCGCACCCCCGCGGCCTCCGCGACTTTCACGGCCCGCTCGCAAGCCGCCTTATCGCCGCTGATGACGATCTGCCCCGGCGAGTTGAAATTGGCCGGCACCAGCACCTGCCCCTCTGCCGCCTCCTCGCAGATTTTTCGCACCACGGCCTCTTCGCCCCCAATCACCGCCAACATGCCGCTGGGCGTCGCCGTGGCCGCCTCCTGCATGTATCTCCCGCGCAAGCTGACCAATCGCAACCCCTCTTCAAAACTAAACGCCCCCGCCAGATGCAACGCCGTATATTCCCCCAGGCTCAGCCCCGCGTACGCCGTAATGGAAGCGGCCTCAAACGCCCCCGCCTCAACACCCGCGCGATAGCTCGCCACCCCCGCCACATACAGCGCCGGCTGGCTCACATCCGTCTGATCCAGCCGCGCCTGCGGCCCCTCAAAACAAATCCCCCGCAGATCAAACCCGATCTGCGCATTCGCCTTCTCAAACACCTCGCGCGCAACCGCCGAGGATTGATAAAAATCCTTCCCCATGCCAACCGCCTGCGCGCCTTGCCCGGGACATAAAATGTAAGTTTTCGATGCCATAAGCGATTTGATCTAAAAGAACTTCGATTTAACCGCGGAGGCGCAGAGGACGCAGAGAAGAAAAGAATTGAACTTGAATTTCCTCCGCGTCCTCTGCGCCTCTGCGGTTCATTTTTCTTCTTCTTTATAGCCGAACCACCGCGCTCCCCCACGTCAGCCCCGCGCCGAAGGCCACGAAAATCACCGCATCCCCCTGCGACAGTCTTCCCTGTTTGAACGCCTCATCCAGCGCAATCGGGATCGACGCCGACGACGTGTTCCCATACTTGTCGATATTCACAAACACTTTCTCCGGCCCAAGCCCCAGTTTCTCCATGGCCGAATCGATGATGCGCTGGTTGACCTGATGCGGCACGATCAGTTTCACCGTCGCCGGCGTCAACTCGCACGCTCGCATCGCCTGGAGAATCAACTCCTCGAATTTATGCACCGCGAATTTATAAACCTCGCGCCCCTTGAGCTGCATGTACTGCTCGCGGTTGTCCACCATCTCATGGCTGATGGGGTGCCTGCTGCCCGGCATGCACTTCATCACCTCAGCGCCGTTTCCGTCCGCGTACAGCGCCCCATAAATCACCCCGCGCTTGGGGTCGGAATCACGCCGCAGGATGACCGCTCCCGCGCCGTCGCCAAACAGGATGCAGCTCGCCCGGTCCTGGTAGTCGGTGATGCGGCTGATGGTCTCGGCCCCGATCACCAGCACATTCTTATACTGCCCCGATTTGACGAACGCAGCCCCGGTATTGAGACCGTAAATGAACCCGCTGCAAGCCGCCTGGAGATCCAGCGCCGGCGTCTGATTCAAGCCCAGCGCGGCGGCAATAAAGCAGCTTGTCGTCGGAAAAACCATCTCCGGGGTGATCGTCGCGCACAGGATCAGATCGATTTCGCTCGCCTCCATCCCGGCCGCGCTCAGCGCCCGCTTGGCGGCGATCGTCGCCAATGACGCGGTCGTTTCTCCCGGCCCGGCAATGCGCCGCTCGCGGATGCCCGTGCGCTGGACAATCCACTCATCGTTGGTGTCCACCATCTTGGCGAGGTCTTCGTTGGTGAGGCGCTTTTCCGGGACGCAACTTCCGGTGCCGACAATAATCGCTGAATAGGGGGACATGGATGTTCTTCTATTCCTCTACCTGCTTGCTGGCCTTTATTTTAGCGACAATCTTCTCATTGATTCCGTTGCCGCAAAGCTGTTTGCCCACGCGGATGGCGTTTTTGATCGCCCGGGCATCCGATCGCCCGTGACAAATCAGGCACAGCCCCGCCACGCCCAGCAGCGGCGCCCCGCCGTAATCACGCCAATCGAGTTCCGTCTGCACTTTTTTCATCACCGGCGAAATCCGGTCAACCAGGTCCGGCGTCATCTCCTGCAAGCTGGCCAGCAATTCGCGGAACAGCCCTTCGACGGTTCCCTCAAAGAATTTTAACAGGACATTCCCCACAAACCCATCGCAGATAACGACATCCACCACCCCTTTGAACAAATCCCGCCCTTCCACGTTGCCGTAAAAGTTGATGATCGGGTCATCCACCATGATATGCCGCGTCTGTTTGACGGCAATCGTCCCCTTTGATTCCTCTTCACCGATGGACAGCAGCCCGACCCGCGGATTCTCGATCCCGCACACCGCCGTCGAAAAAGCCGCCGCCATGATGGCGTACTGTTTCATGTGCAACGGCTTGGGCAGCGGATTGGCCCCCACGTCGCACAACACCACCGGCCCATGAAAAGTCGGTATCACGACGGCTATCCCCGGCCGCTGAATGCCCGGCAGAGTCCGCATGCGAAGCTGCGCCGCCGCCACGCACGCCCCGGTATTACCGGCGGAAATGACCACATCCGCCTCGCCCGCCGCGGCCAGCTTGCACATCACCGCGATGGAACTATTCGGCTTGGCGCGCACCGCCTCGACCGGCGATTCGTCCATGCCGATCACATCCGCGGCAGCCACAACGCGATAGAGTGATTTCTTGTCCGCCGGCAGGTCGCTGGCCGCGAGGGCGTCAGTGCAAATTTGCGCATCGCCCACCAGGAGAACGCTGTCGTTCTTCTCCAGCAGCGGCGCGGCGTCCCAGCAGCCCTGAAGGATGGCCCGGGGAGCATGGTCCCCCCCCATTACGTCCACCGCCGCTCGCACTGGGAACCTCCCTCAGCGCCGTCAGGCCTCTTCGACGTCCACCTGCAAGGCCAGCTTGGGATTGACATACCCACAATTGGCGCAGGCGCAATGTGGCAGTTTTGAATTGCCGCACTGAGGACAGCGGACATAATGAATCGGCGTCAGCGCGTGATGGCTCCGCCGCTTACGTTTACGGGACTTGCTGATGCGTTGAACTGGTTGCATGTTCGCTCACGGTCAAAAAAAACACGGCGGGGAAATACCCGCCGCCAACGGGCCAGATACGTTAAAAGGTCAAGCCGCTTCTGTCAATGGCCGCAATTTGCAGCTTTTCATTCCCGCGAATGAGGGGATGAGAAGATGACAAGGTG
>JBEKYH010000489.1:0-3725 GCA_049511115.1 Tepidisphaeraceae bacterium
CAAAGCATCGTGAACATGCGCCGCGTGGAATCGGCGCTGGAGGCCAATCGCTACCAGAACGCCCTGCGGCAGGCCAACGTGGCGGTCGATGATCTGGATACCAGTTCCATCCTTCTGGGCGGGCGCATGAATGTGCAGGAGGACACGACGCCGGTGTCAAATCGCCGCGATCGTAAGGAAGTTGATGACGCGGCCCAAGGCGATCTGCCGCCGGTCTGGTCGGATTCGCTGCGCGAGTATTACCGCAAGCTGGCCGAGCAATAGGCGGAATCAAGCGGGGAAGTTAGTACGCATGAAACTCGACGTTTTATCCCCCCTGCCGTCACCAACGCCGCCTTGGTACGCCGATGGCTTGCGTTTCACGTGCACCCAATGCGGGAACTGTTGCACAGGGAATCCGGGGTTTGTGTGGATTACCAAGGAGGAGATTGTCGCGCTGGCGAAGTTGCTCGAACTGACGCCGGAAGAAACGGTGGAGCAATACTGTCACAAAGTGGACGGAAGATTCAGTCTGCGCGAGCGGCGGAATGCCCAGGGACAATATGATTGCATCTTTCTGCGCGACGAGCGGGCCAGAAGCGGCGAGAGCGATGCTGGCGGCGATGGCGGCGACGCTGATGGAAATCGCATCACGCAAACCCGCCGCGTCTGCGGCGTCTATGCGGCGCGGCCGCTGCAATGCCGGACGTGGCCGTTCTGGCCGGGGAATCTGGCAAGCGAAGAGCAATGGAACGCGGCGGCCGTGCGATGCCATGGGATGAATCGGGGGAGGAAGTTTTCCAGTGAGGAGATTGCGAAGATCGAGGATGCGGAGGAATGGCCGGAGAGGCCGCCGACATCGTGAACCTTCCACGGCGTTATGCTGTGATAAGAACGCTACGTATGGATTAACCAATCGCCTTGCTCGCTTCTCGCCATGAACTGGGCACGGTAAATATCGACGGGAATTCGCGCAGAACCTTCGTCGCTTCGTCCCGTGAGTTCGGAAACTCGATAGATCGTGCGTACTTCTCGAGATCGAGTTGCGCGACTGCTTCCAGAAATTCGAGCGGCGGCAGGTATTGATGGGCGCTAACATAATGCCAGATTAGGTTTGGCGCGGCATATTGTGTGGGCCATCATCCCGGCACATGGATTTCTGCGCTTCCGAGTAACAACTGAGACCCACTCAGTGTCGCCTTAATGCCGCCGCGCGACTCTGCACACCAATGACAAGCATGCAACCCGCGTGTTCCAGCAGTCCTCTTGAAGCAGCAGAACAGCAATCGCGCCACTAGCGCCGAGTGAACTTGTCCTGTCGTGAACGTTATGCCGCTGTCTAACCATCCGACATTCTTCAAAACGCGAGACCTGAGGCGATCTTTCAGCGGGGTCCAGGGCGGGGAGTACCGGTAGCGATAGAGAGTGAGATCTTCAAAATGCACGCCGCGACCTCTTCGCCAAGCAAATTCAACCGGCCCAATATTACCCCACCGCTCCCGGCTTCACCAACTCCCCCAACACCTGCACAAACCGGCTCCGGGCCAGGATATTCTCAATCCCCAGTTCCCGCGCCTCGGCAATCGCGGCAGCGTCGACGTGGGAGACGAAGCCGGTCACGGGTCGGCCGGAGGTCTTGGCCCATGCGGCGGCCGCGGCGGTCGCGCCGGGGAGATTCAAATCGACGATCAACGCCCGGCCGATCTGGCCGGCAAGTTTTTCGGGGCGGTTGAGCATTTTGAAGGCGCTCCCTTGCGCCCGCGCCTCGGCGCTGATCTTGCTCGCGAAGATCATGTCGGAAACCAAGACCAGTATTGGAAGGGGTTCACTCATCAATTACTCCCAGGCTCAAAAATACGATCTAACCGCAGAGGCGCAGAGGACGCAGAGAAAAATCGGAGATTCAAATCAAGCAATTCATAAATTCGCGTAGCTTTCAGAGACAATAAAACCCAGATTCGATCATCGCGTTGCTCGCCTTTCTTCCTCCGCGCCCTCTGCGCCTCTGCGGTTAAATATCTTCGTTAGGCGCGCGGCCCGCTCGTCTGATACGCCTGCAGAATCCGCTGGATCAGGCTTGAGGTGCTGCGGCCGTCGACGAGGGGGGCGAGGGCCACTTTGCCGCCGTAGGCTTCGACGAAGTCCCAGCCGACGACTTTTTCCTTTGCGTAATCGGCGCCCTTCACCAGCACATCGGGCCGGATGGCGGTGATCAGGTCGATCGGGGTCGGGGCGTCGAACGTGACGATGTAGTCGATGCTCGAAAGCTCCTCCAGCACGCCGAGCCGGTCGGCTTCGGCGATGATGGGGCGGGTGTCGCCTTTGAGTTTGCGGATGCCGGCGTCGGTGTTGACGCCGACGACGAGGAGATCGCCCTGCCGCTTGGCGAACTGGAAATATTTCACGTGGCCCAGGTGAATCAGATCGAAGCAGCCGTTGGTGAAGACAATCTTTCGCCCCACGGCGCGGTGGCGGGCGAGTTCCTCGGTCAGTTGCGCCAGCGTGCGCTGCTTGCCGAGCTGGTGGCGATGCTCGCTGAGCAATTCCTCGAGGATTTCGGCGGGTTGGATGGGGACGGCTCCGAAGCGCTCCACTTCCAATCCGCCGGCGATATTAGCCAGGGCGACCGAATCGGCCCACGACGCGCCGACACTGCGGGCCGCTGCGATCATGGCGAGCATCATGTCGCCCGCGCCGGTGACATCGAAGACCTGCCGCGCGCGGGTGCGGAGCCATTGCTGCTCGCCATTGCGGGTGGCGAGATAAGCGCCCTCTTTGTCGAGCGTGAGGATGACGGCTTCGAGATTCAGGGAGAGGAGCAGGTTTTCAGCGGCTGCTTTCACCTGGGCGACGCCTTCCACTTTGATGCCGGAGACTTTCGTCGCTTCGGAGCGATTGAGTTTGATGGCCGATGCGCCGCTGTAGCGGGAATAATCGGTGATTCCGGCCGGGTCGATGATGACGGGCAGGCCGCGCGCCTTGGCCGCCGCGATGACCTGTTCCAGCACCGGCGGCGGGAGCGCGCCCTTGTTGTAATCCTCGATGGCGACGACTTGCGCACCGTCCATTGCTTCGGTAGCGCGGCGCACCAATTCCGACGTGGTTGCCTGGTCGATGGCTGCCGATCGCTCAAAATCCAAGCGGAGGAGTTGCTGGGGATGGCGATGCTGGGCCGAGCCGACCAAACGCCATTTGCAGGTGGTGGGGCGCGAGGGATCCTCGACGAGGCGCTTCGGATCGATCTTGGCGTCGGATAGAAGCTGCCGCAGCGCCATCGCGGGTTCATCCGCGCCGACCACGCCGACCAGGCTGACCTGGCAGCCCAGCACGGCGAGATCGACGGCGACGCCCGCGCATCCGCCGGGGCGCATCTCGTCATTCTGGTAATGCAGCACGGGGACCGGGGCTTCGGGGCTGAGCCGCTCGGCGTTGCCGTAGAGGTAGCGGTCGATCATCAAATCGCCGAGCAGCAGGACATTGCCGCGCGGAAGGCGCTCTAATATCTCGATGAGGCGGGTTGGCATTTGGAGAATTGTAACCGCGCGGCCGGATGTTCCAATGGAGGCAGGCGCGGTCTTTTGCCCCAACGGGGCAATGGAATGTAGCCACGAGTGGAGCGCAGCGAAACTCGTGGAAACTGGTAATGCATTTCTCGCCCCGGAGCGGGCGAGGGAAGTGCTGCGCGTCGCACGAACACATTGGAAAGGTCCATTTCCTCGGCCCCTTCCGGGGCCGGTCGACTGCTT
>JBEKYH010000490.1:0-3714 GCA_049511115.1 Tepidisphaeraceae bacterium
GTCTCGCCCAACCTTCCCGGCACCATCCAACCGACGAGTACAAACAACAACTCGCTCCACAACCATCAGCCCCCCGGGAGAGACCCCTATGACTCTCGTCCCGACGCCCCGCCCGGAACGGAATCGTCCGGCTGCCAGAACCGTGCGGACACCCTCCGCACCTTCCCACCTTCACACCTTCCCACCTCTTTCTACTGTTCCACTGCTCCACTGCTCCACTGCTCTCGCGGCGAAGCCGCGCGTCGTTCCCCTCCCTCCCGTTTCTGCTTATAATGCCGACGCGCGTCTCCATCCCTTGTTTTTATGAAAGAGATACAGCGTGCCATCAGAACTTCATGGTCTGCGCATTGATCGATCGCTCAAAAGCGCCAAGGCCCCGCGCGGTGGGGCGTGGGTGTGGGGAGTGCTGTTTTTGCTCCTGGCGGGCGCCGGCGGTTGGTTTTACCTGCATACTCAGGCGGCGGTTCCTGTGAAAGTGGTTCGCGTTGCGCTCGTGCAGGCCGCCCCGCTGGATGATGTGGTCCTCAATGCCACCGGCTATGTCGTCGCCGCTCACAAGATTGAACTGGCCCCCAAAGTCAACGGCCGCACCGCCTGGGTGGGCGTGGACATGGGAGACAAGGTCACCAAGGGCCAGCCGCTGGTGAAGCTGGAACAGGAGGAATTTCTCGCCCAGTGCAAGCAGCAGCAGGGGCAGCTTGATAATGCCAAGGCGCTGCTCGAGCAATATCTCAACGGCTCGCTCCCCGAGGAAATCGCCCAGGCCAAGGCGCAGCTTGAGAATGCCCAGGCCAATCTGATCGACGCCCAGGCGAATCTGACGCGCATTGCCGATGCGGTGAAGACCAAGGCCGTCTCGCAGCAGTCGCTGGACGACGCGCAAGCCGCTTTCGACCGGGCCAAGGCAATGGTGGACAACCAGCAGGCGATTTATGACTTGGCGCTGAAAGGCCCGCGCAAGGAACTCATCGAGGCGCAGCGCGCGGCGGTCGAGCAGGCGCAGGGGGTTTTGGATTTGATGAACGTGAACCTGGCCAATACGGTGATCAGATCGCCGATTGACGGGACCGTGCTGGATCGCAACGTCGAGGTCGGCGAATACGTCACGACGGGCTTTGTGGGCGACAACGGCGCCAAGGGATATGTGGTTTCGCTGGCCGACCTGAATGATCTGCGCGTGGAACTGGACATCAGCCAGAACGACTTCAACAAGATCAGCGCCGATTCCAAGTGCACGATTTTCACCGATGCCTATCCCGACCGGAAATACGACGGTAAAGTCGATCAGATTTCGCCCGAAGCCAACCGTTCCAAGGCGACGATCCTGGTCAAAGTGAAAATTCTCCACCCCGATGACCTGCTGCGGCCGGACATGAACGCGACGGTCTCGTTCCTCCGCGAAGTGTCGGCGACGCAGCCGGCACAAGCGCAGATGGCAGCCGTTTTTGTTCCGACTTCATCGGTTCGCGACGGCAATGTGCTGGTCGTCGAGGAGGGAAAGGCGGCGACGCGCGCGGTTCAGCTCGGCCCGGCCAATGGCGCCAACGTGCGAATCAACAGCGGCCTGTCAGAGGGTGATCTCGTGATCGTCAATCCGCCCCCCGATCTGCAAGCCGGGCGGGCCGTGGATGCGCAGGAATAGAAGTAACCGCATAGTCAGCGCCGCAAGCTTTTTCGGGAGTCATTAGCTTATGAGCGAAGTGGTCATTCAATGCGATAAACTCTCCAAGGAATTCCTGCGCGGCCAGACGCGCGTCGTCGCGCTGGACGCGGTAGACATGGCCTTTCATCGCGGCGAATTCCACGCCCTGATGGGGCCGTCAGGCTCAGGAAAATCCACGCTTTTGCATCTCATCGCCGGCATCGACAAGCCCACCGCGGGAACGCTCACCGTCCTGGGCCAGCGCCCCGCCGAGATGGGCGAACACGATCTGGCCCGCTGGCGCAACGCCCACGTGGGCTTTGTCTTCCAGGCATTCAATCTCATCCCCGTTTTGACGGCGGTGGAGAATGTCGAGCTGCCCCTGAAGCTGACAAAGCTGAACCGCTCGGAGCGGCGCGATCATGCCATGACGGCCCTTAAACTCGTCGGCCTGGCCGACCGCGTCACCCATTTCCCCCGCCAGCTTTCCGGCGGCCAGGAACAGCGCGTCGCCCTCGCCCGCGCCCTGGTCACCGATCCCGATTTGATTCTCGCCGACGAACCGACCGGCAATCTCGATGCCGCTTCAGCCCATGAGGTGCTCGGCCTGCTCGACCGCCTCAACGAAGAATTCGGCAAGACCATCGTGATGGTCACGCACGATCCCAACGCCGCCGCGGCCGCGAAGAAGATTCATCATCTGGATAAGGGAAAGCTGGCGACGAAGGAGCTTTCGTCGCCGGGCAGGGACGGGTATGTCGACACGGCGGAGCCGGTGAGGGGAGGATAAATGGCCAGCGTAGAACGATTCGTCCTGGTGCCGGAAAAAGAGTATCGCACCTGAAGCATGCGCGAACGTCATCACCTGATTTTCCTCCAGCGGACAGCGAAGGAAATTTCCCGGCCGTGCAAACCGGCCGAGTCTCGATCGCGCGCGAAGTCATCCGCCGGAGGGAATCGGTTGGCCTTTCACAAAAGGCGCTGGCGGCCGCCGCTGGAATTCGCGTTGAGACCCTCAATCGAATCGAAAAGGCCAAAGTGACGGCCGATACCGCGACGATTTCGAAGATCGCCAGGGCGATAGAGCGCGCGGAGAGATAAACTGCCTCGGCCTACTTACGTCTCCGCCGCGCCAGCATCCCCGCCGCTCCCAGCGCCAGGAAGCTCAGCGTCGCCGGCTCCGGAACATTATTGCTATCACTCGCCCGCACATCCGCCAGCGCCAGATTCCACGCGGCCGCGAATGAACCGGGGAGTTGATCGAGCTGTCCCGCGCTCAATGATTGATTGAAATTCTGGGCGACCAGGAGCAAGTCGGCGAAATTTACGACGCCATCATAATCGAAGTCGCCGTCGGCCCAGTCGATCGGGTTGCCGTGGGTGTCCGCCGTGTGATTGAAGTTTTGCGCCACGACAAGCAGATCGGCGAAGTTCACCGTGCCGTCGAGATTCGCATCTCCGGCCAAGGTGTACTCGACCACTACCTGGTTGGTTGCCGCCGCTGTCCCTTGGTCCACATTTCCATCAGCATAACCAACCGCAAATCGCCCCGGATTCAACGCGGCCGCGCTGCTGTCGATTCCCGGCCCTGTCCAGGTGTCATTGGCGTAGCCGGTGGCAATCAATTGCCGGATCGTCGCGGCGGGGCTGTTGCCGGGAGTGTAATTGATTGCAATTGCGTTGTTCGCAATATCCAATACTGCACCCGGATTAATCGTCAAGGACGAGAGCGATGCCTGGCCTATGCCGTCGGCTAATTGCATCGTCGCGGGCGATGTGCCATTTCCGATCGTGACAGCATTCCCCGCCGGCAGAGCATCGGCGGCGGCGATGATCAGTTTGCCGCCAGTGACGGTCGTCGGGCCGGTATAGCTATTCGAGGTGCTGATCGTCACCATCGCGCTGCCGGTGATGTTGAGAGTGGCGGCCCCGCCGATGCCGCCGGAGCCGGAGAGGGTGTAATTGCCGGCGTTGTTGGCGAAGGTGACCGACGTGGCGGCGATGAGAGTGTTGAGGGTGACGTTGTAGTTGCCATTGTTGGCGTCGTTGAAGGTGACGTTGTCGTAGAGGTT
>JBEKYH010000491.1:0-3704 GCA_049511115.1 Tepidisphaeraceae bacterium
CGGCAAACAGACGAGTGGGAACGACCCACGCGATAGATAAAACGAAAATGAACGCTGAGGCGCTGAGGCGCAGAGGCAGGACAGACAGAGAATCGCAACCATTCTGATTTCTCCGCATTTTCTTCCTCGGCGCCTCGGCGCCTCTGCGTTCATTCTTCTTCGATTTTCGGCGGCAGATTCCTGTCGCGCCAACCCCCGACGAACTTGCATTCCCGGTTGGATTATCCGAGTCAAAACGGCGATAATCAGGCCGACAGGAGTTCATAAGGAATGACCACGGACAACGTATCAGAAAACAAACCCGTAGGGGAGGTTATCCCCGTTACCAGGCAAACCGCGCCGGCCGCGGAAGGTTCCACTTCGTCGGCCGACGCCACAGCTTCATCGGCCGCTCCATCCAATTATACCGAGGATATGATCCAGGTTCTTGAGGGAATCGAACATGTCCGCGCCCGTCCCGGCATGTACATCGGCGATACCACCAGCCGGGGTTTGCACCATTTGATCTGGGAAATTGTCGATAACTCCATCGACGAGGCCATGGCCGGCTATGCCAAGACCGTTACGGTCCGCCTCAACAAGGACGGTTCCTGCACCGTCCGCGACGACGGCCGCGGAATTCCCGTGGGAATTCACCCCACCGAAAAAATCCCCACCGTCGAACTCGTCTTCGCCAAGCTCGGCGCCGGCGGCAAGTTCAACCAGGCCGACGGGGCGTACAAAGTCAGCGGCGGCCTCCACGGCGTGGGGGCAAGCGTCGTGAACGCCCTCAGCGAGTGGGTCGAGGTCAAGGTCGATCGCGAAGGCAAGCGCCACGAAATGACCTTCGAGCGCGGCAAGGTCTCGCGCCCACTCAAAGTAACCGGCAAGAGCGTGCACAGCGGCACCGAAGTGACCTTCAAAGCCGACAACCTGATGTTCCCCGACACTGAGTTCAAATATGACCTGCTGCAAAAGCGCATGCGCGAGCTGGCCTACTTGAATGAAGGCGTTCACATCGTCATCGAGGACGAGCGCGCCGGAAAGCGCGATGAATTCAAATACGAGCACGGCCTCATTGAGTTCGTCCGCTACATGAACGACGCCAAGACGACGCTCCACCCGGTTATTTATTTCAAGAAGGAAAACACCGAAGACCCGGAAAACAAGGTCGTCGTCGAAGTGGCCATGCAGTACAACGACGGCTACAACGAAACCATCGAGAGTTTCGCCAATAACATCAACACCCACGAGGGCGGCACCCATCTCAGCGGCTTCAAGACCGCCCTCACCGGCACCATCAATCGCTACGCCGAAAGTGCCGGATTGATGAAAGACATGCGCCCCAGCGGCGACGACGTGCGCGAGGGCCTCATCGCCGTGGTCAGCGTGAAACTCGCCAAGCCGCAATTCGAAGGGCAAACCAAAACCAAGCTCGGCAACGGCGAGCTGGAGGGTTTCGTCTCTAGCGCCGTGAATGAGCGTCTGGCCGCATATTTCGAGGAAAACCCGCGCGAAGCCAAGGCGATCGCCGAAAAGGGAATGCAGGCCGCCGAGGCGCGCGAGGCGGCGCGCAAGGCGCGCGAACTCACGCGCCGCAAGAATAGTCTGGAAGGCACGAGCCTGCCGGGAAAACTCTCCGACTGTCGCAGCCGCTCCAATGAAGAGACCGAACTCTTCCTCGTCGAAGGTGACTCCGCCGGCGGTTCAGCCAAGCAGGGGCGCGATTCCAATATTCAGGCGATCCTCGCCCTGCGCGGTAAGTTGCTGAATGTTGAAAAGGCCAACCTCATCAAAATGCTCGGCCACGAGGAAATTCGCACCATCATCGGGGCTCTGGGCTGCGGCATTCGCGATGATTTCAACCTGGAAAAACGCCGCTACGGCAAGGTCATCATCATGACCGACGCCGACGTGGACGGCAGCCACATCCGTACGCTCTTGCTCACCTTTTTCTTCCGCCACATGCACGATCTCATCAAGGCCGGCCGAATTTACGTCGCCCAGCCGCCGCTGTATCTGGTGACGCGCCGGAAAAAGAGCGAGTACGTTCTCAACGAGCGGGCCATGCGGAAAACGCTCACGGAACTGGGCCTGGAAGGGACCGAACTGGTCATCCGCGACGACGACGGCAAGGACGCGCGCCGCATTGCCGGTCCGGAGTTGGCCAAGGCGATGGAACTGCTGGGCCGACTCGAGGAACTGGTCAAAATCATCTCCCGCCGCGGCATCGACTTCGCGTCGCTGCTTAAGCACCGCGCCGACGGCCGCCTGCCGCGATTTCATATCGTCATCGACGGCCAGGATGAATTTGCGGTGGATTCCGCCGATCGCGACGAGGTGCTGCGCAAGCATGACTTTGTTGCCGAGGAAATCGACGCCGAAAAGGCTGATCCCGAGAAGGCTCCTCTAGAAAAAGCGAGTGGCAACGGCGAGGCGAAAGCCGCGGCTGAGGCCAAGGCGGCGTCGGATGCCCATTGGCGCAGATTGCAGAAAAACCAGGAGATTCACGAGGCCCGCGAGTTGGAGGCCACCTTCGCCACGCTCAAGGATTTTGGCCTGTCGATTGACGATTACGACAAGCAGCAGGAGGAATCCGTGAGCGGCGAAAAGCTCCCCACGCGCTACGCCCTGGTGAACGAGGAAAAGACCACGGATATTGCCGCCGTGAACGACATCGTTCCGCAACTGCTCAACCAGGGCAAGAGCGGCATCGAGATCAAACGGTTTAAGGGCCTGGGCGAAATGAACAGCGAGCAGCTCTGGGAAACCACGCTCGACCCGTCCAAGCGCGTGCTGCTGCGCGTGACCCTCGAAGAAGCCGGCGAAGCCGAACGGCTGTTCAGCGTTCTCATGGGCGAAGACGTCGAACGCCGCCGCCAGTTCATCGAGGAGCATGCCCTGGATGTGAAGAACCTGGATGTGTGAGCGGCGCAGGTGCATTGCCTTGGTAGGGTGGGCATCGCCCACCATTGTCGCGGGAGTTGCGTGAGTGGTGGGCGGTGCCCACCCTACATGAGTTCCGAATAAATTTTTCGGTGCTCCTCTATGAATCGCTCCATGCTGAAGCGCTCCACCGCATCGACCTTTGCCTGATCTCCCAATCTCGAGCGCAATGTCGCATCGCCGCGCAGTTCCAATAACGCCTGTGCCGCCGCGCGCGGCGAATCGCCTGCGATCACCAGCGCATTGCGCCGATCGGCCAGCGCCTCACGCGGCGTGGCGACAATCGCCAACCCCGCCGCCATGGTCATCGCGACGGGCAAAATCGCCGCGCCGCCTGTCGCGGTAATCATCGCCGCGTCTGCCGCGGGCAATACATCCTCAAATTTCATTTTCAGCGCGGTATGCAACAACTCCGGGTGTTTCAGCCGCGCCGCGAGCCGGCAAAGCTCCCCGCGCAGGGGACCCTTCCCCCAGACCAGCATTCTCCACCGCGCATCGGTCTCATGCAGGATCGACAGCGTCCATAGCGCCAGGCTATGCCGCGCGCAACGCGTCGATTCGCCGGGGGCCAATACAGCGAAATAATCGTCTGATAATCCAAGCTCCCGCCTCATCGCCGCGCGGTCGCGCGACGGCAGCGCAGACACGCCCGGCAGAATGACCCGGCAGTTCGCGGGATTCATTCCCCGCGAGATCGCCCGCGCGCGGGAAAACTGGCTGGAAAAAACAGTCGTGATATTCCGCCGCCGGCACAGTACCTCCGCCCACCGGCCCGCGGT
>JBEKYH010000492.1:0-3696 GCA_049511115.1 Tepidisphaeraceae bacterium
GCCCTGGACACGCACGGCAACCCAATCGACTGGGCCGACGGCGATTTCAATTACGACGGCACGGTGAATTTCGCCGACCTGTTGCTCGTCGCGCAGAACTTCAACAAAACGCTGAGCAGTTCACAATTGTCTCAATTACCCGGATCATTCCAGGCCGCCTGGGCCCTGGCCGAGGCGGATGTAGCGGCAGCGCAAACCAACAATGTTCCCGAGCCGACGGGGGGCATTCTATTGATGAGCGCGCTGGCGGCTGGTTTGACGCGGCGCAGACGCCGGGCGTGCTGAAATTCTCGATCGGCTGGCACTTCCTCCTCCCCCTGTACCCGAGGGGAGGATTGGTAGGCAGGGTGGTGAAGCCGTCCGCGCTTCGGTAGAACATCTCCCCTCCATGACCCCCGCTTTGACTCTCCTCGCTCTCACCCCCCCGGCCTACCTCGTGGGTTCGATTCCATTTGGCCTCTTCGTCGGCTGGTCCAAGGGCATCGACGTCCGCCGCGCCGGCAGCGGCAACATCGGCGCTACCAACGTCGGCCGATTGCTGGGCCGCAAATTCTTCTGGATTGTCTTCCTTCTCGATCTTGTCAAAGGCCTGCTCCCCTCCCTCGCCGCCGGCTGGGTGATCGATTTCAGACCCGTCAATTCAAGCGATTATCTCCTCTGGCTGCTGGTCGCCTTCGCCGCCATCATCGGCCACATGTTCAGCATCTTCCTTCGCTTCAAGGGAGGCAAAGGCGTCTCCACCAGCGCCGGGGCGCTGCTCGGCATCTGGCCCTTCTTCACCCTCCCCGCCCTGCTGGGCGGTACTGTCTGGCTCATCACTTTCAAAATCGGCCGCTACATCAGCCTCGCCAGCATCATCGGCTCCATTTCCTTCCCAATCGCCTACGTCGCCATCGGCCTGGCTAGCGCATGGCCCATTTTCGGCCTGCAATGGCCGCTGTTAGCCGCGGCGATTGCCTTGGCCGTGATGATCGTGCTGAAGCACAAAGCCAACATTTCCCGCCTTCTCGCCGGCACGGAAAACAAAGCCCCCGGCCGCGCTCCGCCGGCCACGCCATGATTCGCGTTTCAACTCCGCCCAGCGCCTACTTCCCCTTCGTCTGCAACTTCTTCAACAGCCACATCTCTCCCTGATGCCCCGCCTCATCGTGCAGCCCGTGCAGGATCGACCAGCGCAGCGTCCGCCCCTTGGAGGGATCTCCCGTCAACTGGCTAAGCTGCGACGCCGATAGCGCGCTGATAGCGCTAAACAACTGTTCCGCCTGCTCCGCGAGTTTGGCCTTCACGTCCGCCAGCGTCGGCCACTCCGTCACCGTTGCCGGCTCGCTTTTCCAACTGAATTTATCGAACCAGTCGCTCGGATATGCCGGCGTGCGCCCAAGTGCCGGCGCCAGCGACAGCGCCTCCACCACCACCAGGCTATGCCCCGCATGCCACAGGATGGAGTTATTCAACCCCGGCGGGGCGAACCGCGCCTGTGCCTCGGTGACATCCTGCAAAATCCGCAGCGTCTTGCCGCGCACATCCTTGGCCAGTAACAGAAGTGTTTCATCAGACATTCGGTTTATCCTCCAAAAAATTCAAGTACTTTTCACCGCAAAGACGCGAAGAACGCAAAGAAAGAGACACTCAAAGACGATTAGCCATCCTCTTGATGCCATCCCGGATCAGCGGCACGTTCCAGTTGACCAGAAATCCGAGCTTATGCCCCGATAGCTTCAGGTGAGTGAGAATCTGAGCCTCATGCACGGGAAGAATCGCCTGCACGGATTTATTCTCCACCACAATGCAGTCCGCGACAAGCATGTCGGGACTTCAAACCCCCGATACCTTACGGGCACCTCAACTTCGCACTTGACCAGAATGCTCCTCGAATTCAGCTCATAAGCAAGGCAACCCTGATAAGTCGATTCCAGCAGTCCTGGCCCCAGTTCCCGATGCACACACAACATCGAATCCACCAAAACTTTCGCAACCCCCTCAATGTCGTCTTTAGATGGCATCGCCTTGTCTTTCCCTCTTTCTTTGCGTCCTTCGCGTCTTTGCGGTGAAAATCTTTTCTTCCGGGAAATTTACATTAAGCCCGAATTTCCGTACCCTCCGCGTCAACATGCTTTCCTATGATACGCTGCTGGCGGCGCGCGATGCGATCCGCGCCAGGAAGATTTCCTCCGCTGAACTCACGCGCCAGGCTCTCGACCGCATCGGCCTCCTCGATCCCTCGATACAGGCTTACAACAGCACCTTCTCCGATCGCGCCATGGCCCAGGCCAAAGCCGTCGATGAAGGCAAAGTGTCTGGTCCGCTGGCCGGCGTTCCCATCGCCATCAAGGACAATCTCTGCACCACCTTCGGCAAAACCACCTGCTCCTCGAAGATGCTGGAAAACTTCAGCGCCCCCTATGACGCGACCATCGTCAAAAAGCTCGAGGCCGCCGGCGCGGTCATCCTCGGCAAGACCAACCTCGACGAATTCGCGATGGGCTCGAGCACCGAGAACAGCGCCTTTCGCACCACCAAAAATCCCTGGGACACGTCCCGCATCCCCGGCGGCAGCAGCGGCGGCAGCGCCGCGGCCCTCGCCGCCGGCATGTGCTGCTGCAGCATCGGCTCCGACACCGGCGGCTCCATCCGCCAGCCTGCGGCGCTGTGCGGCCTGGTCGGCCTCAAGCCCACCTACGGCCGCGTCAGCCGCTACGGCCTGGTCGCCTTCGCCTCCAGTCTCGATCAGATCGGCCCGTTCGGCTGGACCGTCGGCGACGTTGCACTTCTGATGAACGTCATCGCCGGCCACGACCCCAAGGACAGCACCTCCGTCGATGATCCCGTCCCGGATTATCTCGCTGATCTCGAAAAGCCGCTGAGCGGCCTTCGCCTGGGGATCGTCAAGGAATACGAACTCGGCAGCGGCGTGGACGCGCAGGTCAAATCCGCCGTTGACGCGGCGATCCAAACCTACAAATCCCTCGGCGCGTCAGTCGTCGAAGTCTCCCTTCCCCACACCGAGTATGGCATCGCCGCCTATTACGTCATCGCCCCCTGCGAGGCCAGCAGCAACCTCGCCCGCTACGACGGCGTCCACTACGGCCACCGCACCAAGGAACCCGTCAAGGACATCATCGAGCTCTTCAGCAAGTCCCGCGCCGAAGGCTTCGGCGAAGAAGTCCAGCGCCGCATCATGATCGGCACCTACGCCCTCTCCAGCGGCTACTACGACGCGTATTACGTGCGCGCCCAGAAAATTCGCGCCCTCATCAAGCGCGACTTTGACTTGGCCTTTGAGAAATGCGACGCCATCGTCTGCCCGACCAGTCCGACGCCCGCCTTCAAAGCCGGCGAAAAAACCGGTGATCCGCTGCAGATGTACCTCTGCGATGTTTTCACCGTCACCTGCAACATCGCCGGCATCGCCGGCCTCAGCCTCCCCTGCGGCTTCACCACCGGCGACAAGCCGTTACCAATCGGCCTCCAACTCCTCGGCCCCGCCTTCGACGAGGCTCGCCTCCTGCGCATCGCCCGCATGTATGAAGGCGCGACGGATTGGCACAACCGCCGGCCGAAGCTTCATGGCGCCTGACGCGGTCCCACTGTGGAAATCGTGGTCGGATTTTCCCCCTCTCCATGTACTCAGGGATAGGGCCGGGGTGAGGGTTCTTCGGATGGGCCGAATGGCTTTAGCAAATCAAAATGCGACCC
>JBEKYH010000493.1:0-3687 GCA_049511115.1 Tepidisphaeraceae bacterium
CGATCTTGGCGTCGTTCCAGTCGGTGACTTTGCCCATGTAAATGTCAGCCAGCAGCGAACCCGTGAATTTCAAGTCCGGATCGCCCGGCAGGCTGTAAGCAGGCACGACGCCGCCAGCGCAACTGGGAATCTGAATAATATTGTCAGCGCCGCCGGCATTCTTAAGCTCGGTGGCTGTCATGGGCGCATCCGAGCCTGCGAAGGCCAGTGTCTTGTCGGTGATTCCCTTGATCCCCTGCCCAGAACCGCCGCCGCCGTAATTAATCTTGACGTTGGGATTGGCCTGCATGAATTGCGCGATCATCGTCTCATAAAGCGGCTGGGGGAAAGTCGCTCCCGCCGCGGTTAACTGAACCGGACCATTGTCTGCGCCATTGGCCGAGGTGGCCCAGTCCAGACATATCCCCAAAGCGGCTGCAAACAGTAATGCTCGTACAAGAGACATGCGTCAAGCTCCTTTCCTTCGCCTGCTGATTCTCTAACCCTGGCGAATACCTCGCCATACGCCTGCGAACGGTAAGGGCCGATTGTTATTTTAGCATTAAGACGCCGGCCGCTAACCAATTTTTGATAAATTGCCTATTTCGACGCCGCCGCCGGTAAAGACGGGTGTAACTCCTCTTTGTGGCGACACTGCCCGTTACCCCCTCTCCATGTACTCAGGGAGAGGGTTGGGGTGAGGGTTCTTCGCATTTCGCCACAATTGAGCGTCACATCCGTAAAGACCAGCGAGGCTATTGTGTCGCCGAAAAAAAATTCCGATAGAATACAATCGTGGATAACCTGTCGTTAAACCGACAAATAAATTGCCGAAACAGCCAGGCGGGTTATGTATGTCCCGGATCGGATTGCCAAGGGGTGGCGGCTTTGGGTTGTGCCTGATCGGCTTTTGGGCAAAAGGCGCAGTAAAAAGCGGGCGCTGGTAACAGCGCCCGCTCCAAAGCCTGTGCCCAGGGCGGCTATTTAATTCACCGCCCGGGCTATCTTTTCTCGTTTCCTCAATCAGTCGTTTCCGCCCGTGGTCTCCTCCAGCATCTTGCGCAAATACCCGTTCTCCCGTTTGGTCGCCTCCAGATCAAACACCAGGTATTTGATGCTCAGCCGCAGATAGTCCAGGCTCTCCTGGAGGCTGCTGACCGTCTGCCGCAGCCGCTCATGCCGTGCCCGCGTCTCCTCGGCCAACTGCTGCAGCTTTTGCCGCTCCGTCTGCGGCAGCGTACTGATCTCACCCATCAACTCCGCGAGTTTATTCTGAAATTCCTGCTCGTTCATCGCCTCACCTCTCCTCATAGAGCCTTGCATGAAGGCAAAGGCCATTCCACCTCCGTGAGACGAGTTCGATCCTTCGTTCTTTCCCCAGGTTTTGCCTGCAATTTTGCCGCTCAACGCGAGCGGCCACTTATTCCCTTTCGCCAGTCTGCGCCGGCGGTTGCCGCCACGCCACACATCATGGCCGGCTTTGTTTCTTCGCAACCTCAGCACCCGGTTAATGTATAACTACCGCCGCATATCCCACGGCGTTGTCCGGTGTTTGCCGTCCTACAGCCGCTCCCGTCTCAAAGCTGTTGGCGTGCGAAATCACCGTCGCCAGCTTCGCACCATGTTCCATGCACGCCGCCATCATCGCTGCGATCGCGCCCGGCCCACACGCATTTTGCCTCGCCCGCACTTCCGGCATAATCCTCTCGGGCAGCATGGCCATCACCGCCGCCAGCAGCCGCCGATCATTTTCCTTGGCCCACGCCAATCCCACCGGCCCAATGCCCGCCGGTGCGAACCGGTAATTGGGGCCGTAGTGCGTCAAGTCACTGCTGGCCAGATAAACGGGATTCAATCCCGCCGCCACCGCCGCCTTGGCCGTCGCCCGGCCGATCTCCATCGCATTGTCGATCGCCGGCACTTCCACCGGCAAAACCTGCGCGTTGGGCCACGCCGCCTGAATCATCGGGAGCAACACTTCCACCGCGTGCTCGCGCTGATGAAACCGGTCGTCCACGCAAAACCAGCGCGCGTCTGACGCCAGTCTTCCGCGCAGCTCCGACGAAACCGCGCTCATAGCCCCCGGCTCCTGCCAGGCGTCATGCGTATCAAACGCCGCCACCGATAACGGCAAAGGAGTATGCACCGCCCCAAAGACGACAATCACTCCCGCTTCCGGCCGCGACCGCGCCGCCGCTCCAATCGCCTGCCCGGCAATCGCTCCGCTGAACACCCAACCAGCGTGGGGCACAATCGCCCCGCGAACGATCCCCTGACCTTGAAGGGCCACCGGCAACCGCACGCAGTATTCCGCTTGCTGCCGGCATTGCGCGGAGTCGGATGGATAAAACATCCCCGCCACCGCCGGCTGCCGAATCGATGCGCCGTTTGGCCCGGCCATTGGACTTGCTTTATAATCAAAACGATGTGCGTCCGGCAATGAAAATCCGCTGATTTCATTACAATTTGCGCGGCCGATAAACTAAATGCCTCACCGCCCCCCCGATCCTCGCTCCCACCGCTCCGGTCGATCCGCCCGATCTGATCGGCCAGTCGCCCCCGCGGCTCATTCTCATTCAGCCCCGCCCGCGCCGCCCAAGCCGCCGCCACCGACTCATCCCCCTGAACGCGCGCCTGCATCCACGGTCCGCCCCGCGCCCGCGCGATCGTCACAATCGGCCCATCCTTCCCTTCCTCCCGGCTTCGTCGAAGCCGCAAGAGCGCGCTCCGCCGCCCTGCGCAAACTGCAAGGTCGCCGCACGCTCATCCCCATCATGCTGACTTTGGGAACTCTCTTCGTCCTCATCGGCGCCGGCCAGTGGCTGACCGACCAGGACTACCCCTACTCCGCCGCCAATATGATCTGGTGTGCCATCTCCCTGCCGATCCTGGGTGCAGTCCTGCTGTCGCTGGCCGTGGTCAATATGATTTACGTCCGCGACAAGCTCGCCGCGATCGCCCCCGCGCCCCGCACCCGCTGACTCGCCCCATCTTCAATGCTTATTCAATGCTTATCAATCACAATCCCCAGCGCATTAGCCACCGGTCTCTCCGCCGGCACGTTATCCGAAATCCCGTGCGAATCACTCGGCTGGTTCACCACCGGCCACTCATCGCCCTTCCGCATGACCATCGTAGAACTTCCCCCGCTGTCGAGAAGCAGCGCCGATACGCACTGCAATCTGATCATCTCGTCGCCAGTTTGCTTCATGGTCAATCCCACCGAGATGGTCGGCCGCCGTCCATCCGCAACAAAAAGCGTCAGCTCCGTGCCGCTGGCATCAATCCCCACCGCCGTTCGCGGCGCTGGCAGACTCTCCACCGGCGCGACATTCTTCCCGTCGCGCACCAGCATGTCACACCCGGAAACCATCTCCCACGCATCCGCCGGCGGCTTGGCAAATGTGCCGAACTTGATGACACCGCTCTTTGTCACCACCATCGATGGGAAATTCACCGCCACCGGCTGCTCCGACCACAACCGCCCATCGCTAACCGTCCACCCACACGCCTTGGCCGGATTCCCCTCAAAATACGCAATTTGATGCCCCATCAGCGAAATGCCCGCCTTGGGCGAAAAGAAGCTTCCATTCACGGCGATATCCAGCTTCTCGCGCCGCGCGATCTTCGAAACCGAAAGCAGCTTCGTCTCCCACGGCTTGTCTCCCCGGCCAATCGCTCCCGCCGGGCACACTCGCAAATGAACTC
>JBEKYH010000494.1:0-3675 GCA_049511115.1 Tepidisphaeraceae bacterium
CCTCTAAATTGTTTGGACCTCCGTAAGTTTTCAACTCCTCGAAACCACCCCTTGACCAACAGAAAAAGAAAAGCGAGTTGGCTGGCTGAACAAGCCTTATTACCGGCTTTCTGATCGGACGATTACTAGACTGATTGTCGAAAAACTTAAATGTCTCGCGCGCTACCAAGTCGGCAACCTGTAGGCCGACTTGGGTTTTTCGACCTATGTTTAGCGATTGCAAATGCCGGCTAAACTCCCAATCAGCGCCCATCATCTCCTTAAAGGCCGACAGAATCTTCTGGTCGTGCTGGCCGGATTCGTGGCAAACAAAAACCTCTTCACCATGTCCGTGCTCCTGAGCATACCTACCTTGTATCGCCATATTGAATAGGGCGTGCTTGAACGCCAGCAGGTATGCGTCGTCCTTACTGCCTCCAAACACATTTAGGTAGTCGCGGATGGGAAGTGTAGTACCAAAAACGCCTATGCCGCAGCTTATGATAGCGTCTACAAGCTTCCTCATTAATAGCGTTCGCTTTTCGACCGGCCAGCCATTACAGCAACCACGCCCGGCTTCACAATCCGTCGCATGAAACGATTCTTGACACTCTGCCGTTGCCTTTCGCCATCTTCTTTCAAGAAACTCCCAGTTTTCCTTTGGTGCAACGGCCCCGCCGATAGAAATCCATTGTCTCCCCGACCCGTCTCCGCTGTCGTCAAAATATCCGTGAAGAGCCACGAGACGACCACCCTCACAACCCGATGCGAAGAAATAATCCTGGGCAGACACAAAGCGGTTTCCGCCCAAGCCTTTTGATCAACCAGCAAGTTGTGGATGTTCGGCTATTAGGTTTGGTATTTCAAGTATTGTTACCTGAACAAATTCAGGGATTGCGCGCGAGGCATCCCGGAGAAAGTTGGAAAAAGGAAATCTCAACCTTAACAGTGGGCACGATTTCGACAGTTTTCTATCGTGACCTACGTGGGAACATTATTTGGGTGCCATTCAAGACGTTGACCGAGGGGGCTGGCGGGCAACGCTACGTAATTAGCACCCTATTTGAATAATCACGCCTGAACCGCGCCCTCCCCCTCCCCATCCGCCTCATTCTTGTCAATCTTCAGCGCATCCAGCTTGCGATAAAGGCTCGACACGCCAATCCCCAAACTCCGCGCCGTCTCGGACTTATCAAAGTGGTGCCGCCGGAGGCTGTAGAGGATGTGTTGGCGCTCGAAATGCTCCATGGCGATCTTGAGGTCTTCGTCCACGTCGTCGGTGAGGCCCTCGGCGGCGAAGGGGAGATTCTGCACGCCGATCTCGGCGCCGTCGGCGAAGATGACGGCGCGCTCGATGACGTTTTCCAGTTCGCGGACGTTGCCGCGCCAATGGTGGCTCAGCATGGCCCGCATGGCGCCGTTGGTGATGCCGGTGACTTTCTTGCCCATCTCGCGCGCGTATTTGGAGAGGAAATGATGCACCAGCAGCGGGATGTCCTCCTTGCGCTGGCGCAGCGGCGGAAGCTGCAGCTTCACGACGTTGAGCCGGAAAAGCAGGTCCTCGCGGAACTCTTTTTTTTCGGCCATTTTTTCCAGGTCCTGGTTTGACGCGGCAATGATGCGCACATCGACCGGCCGGGCATGGGTGTCGCCGACGGGAGTGACGGCCTTTTCCTCCAGGACGCGCAGGAGCGAGCTTTGCACTTCCATCGGCAGCGTGGAAATCTCATCAAGGAAAAGCGTGCCGCGATTGGCGGCCTCGAAATAGCCGACCTTGTCGCGCATGGCGCCGGTAAAAGCGCCGCGGCGATAGCCGAATAGTTCGGACTCGATGAGCGTATCGGGCAGGGCGCCGCAATTGACCGGCACGAAAGGATGATCGCGGGTGACGCCATTATAATGGATGGCGCGGGCGACGAGTTCCTTGCCGGTGCCGCTTTCGCCGACAATGACGACGTTGCTTTTGACGTTGGAGAGGCGGCGCACCATTTCAAACATCTTGGCCATCGGCTGGGAATTGCCGACGAGGTTGTGAAACGTGCTTCCCTCGGCAAGCTGCTCGGTGATGACCCGCTGCGTGCGGGAGATTTCGCTGTATTCCAGGGCTCGCTGCACCTTCATCAGCACGTCGTCAAACTGCACCGGCTTGAGGAGATAGTCGTATGCGCCGGCGCGCATGGCGGTGACGGCGGTTTCGACGGTGCCGAAGGCGGTGACCACGATGACCGGCGTTTGCGGGGCGATCTGGCGCAGGTGGCCCAGGAGCGTGAGGCCGTCCATCTCCGGCATGCGCATGTCGGTGAGGACGACATCGACGGGCCGCTGCAACACCAGGGCATGGGCCTCCTTGCCGTTGGCGGCCTGAAGGACTTCGTAGCCTTCGCCGGAAAGCAACTCCGCCAGCGACTCGCGCAGCACGGTTTCGTCTTCGGCGATGAGAACGCTTTTGCTCATTGGCAGCGGCTCCTGGCAAGGGAGAGGAGATTATAGTGAATTGGGGCTGGTAATGCTGCTGCGAAGAGAGGACTGAGGGCCGAGGACTGAGGAGGAGAATTAGGATGGGGGTTCGGCCCGGCTGGCGCAAGATCATTTCGGCTACGAGCATTATCGCCGTCCCAACCCTCACCCCAGCCCTCTCCCTGCTTACATGGAGAGGGAGAAAGAGGAGACGCGGCTAAACAAGCGGCGCCAGCGAGCAGTATTCCTCCGCCACGGGCTGGGCGATCTCTTCATCGGTCAGATAGCAGCCCGGATCGGATTCCCACGGATCGCCGGTCATCACTTCGGCTCGCGCCCGCAGGGCGCCGCCGCAGTGGTCTTTGAAACGGCAGGTCGCGCAGCGGCCCTTGAGGAGGGGCAGGCGGTCCTTTAAGCCGGCCATGACGGGATCGGAGAGGTCCTGCCAGATTTCTGAGAATTTGCGCGTCTTGACGTTGCCGAAGGTGCGGAACATGGAGAACTGGTCGGCATGGACGTTGCCGAGGAAGTCGATATTGCCAATGCCGACGCCGGAGGAATTGCGGCCGCCGCCGTTCCATTTGAGCATCTCCAGCACCTGCGGGGCGCGCGGGTTGCCTTCGCGCAACATGCGCTGGTAGAGGTACGGGCCGTCGCAATGGTTATCGACGGTGAGGATTTCGATGCGTTTGCCGCGTGAGAGCATGTCCGCGGTGCGGGTGACGATGGTGTCGATGGCGCGGCGCGATTCCTGGGGCGTGAGGGTCAACAGGCTCTTGCCGCGTCCCGAGGGGCACAGGTGATAGAAGCAAGCGCGGTCGATGTGTTCATCTTCCAGAAAATCAAAGATGCGACCCAGGTCCTGCACGGTGTGCCGCGTGAGCGTGAGGCGCAGGCCGACTTTCTGGCCGGCGTCGACGCAATGGCGAAATCCCTGCATGGTCCTGGCGAAGGCCCCTTTGCAGCCGCGGAATTCGTCGTGAATTTCCGGGATCGCACTGTCGAGGCTGATGCCGATGTAGGAGAACTTCAATTCCTTAAACCGCCGCGCCTTTTCGGCGTCGATCAGGGTGCCGTTGGTGGAAAGGACCACGTGGAGATTTCGGCTCCGCGCGTGCTCCGCCAGTTCGAACAAATCCGGCCGCACCAGTGGCTCGCCGCCGGAGAATAAAACGGCGGGCACTTTGAATTCGCCAAGATCATCGAGCACGCGTTTGCACTGCTCGGTGTTCAACTCGT
>JBEKYH010000495.1:0-3666 GCA_049511115.1 Tepidisphaeraceae bacterium
GGGGATGTGGACCAATCAAAATCTATCGTTTGCCCGGGCCACGCGCGATATGATTGTGCTCGCAGAGGCAATATTAAAAGGGGCCCTGCAGCGCAATGAATCGCGCGGGGCGCATTTTAAGCCGGCGTATCCCGAGCGAGATGACGCGAATTTCCTCAAGGCGACCATCGCCCGCTACGACAAATCGGCCGACGCGCCGCAGATCACTTATGAGCCGGTGGACACGAGCCTGATCGCGCCGCGGGCGCGAACGTATGGGAAGAAGCCCGATGCCGTGGCGAAGGTGGAAAAGGCCGTCGCGGCGGCGACCTGAAAATCTGCTCACCGCAGAGGCGCAGAGGACGCGGAGAAATCAGGGGATCCGCAATTGAATCATTTGATTTATGAATTTCTCGGCGCCCTCTGCGCCTCCGCGGTTCGATCTCTTTTTTTAATGCGCCGACACGTTTGTCTCCAGCGTTCCGTCCACGCGGATGCGCCTGGGCGAGTTAAATGAGCGGTCGGCGGGCGACGAATCGTAATAGGAAAACCAGCCGCTTAATTGGACGATGACTTTATCGCCCTGCTTGGAAAACTGGGCGGTGACTTGCTGGGGGTGCAGGCGTTGGCGCTGGCCGTCGAGGAAGATGCCGTGGGGGGATTCCTCCGCGCCGGTGGTTGCAGGCGCGGCATACGTCCAGGCGGCGCCGTCGATCTGCTGGGGGTCGGCAATATCCAGGGCCATGATCAGATCAAAGCTGTTGCCGTGATAACCGGTTTCGATGGCCGCGGGCGGATCGTCCGTGATGAGCCTTGCACTGACGCGGCCTTTGGACGTGGAGAAGTGCAGCACGGCCGGGGGAAACCAGAACACTTTCTGGCCGATGGTGAGTTGGCATTGCGCCGGCTCGGTCGCCGGTTGCGTCGCCGGCGGTTCGGCGAGGGTTATTTCCGTGTAAGGTTCGGTCGTCGCGGTGCTGGTAACGGGGGGAGGTTGCGTGTTGGTTGAAGGGGCCGTCGCGGGGACGACCGCCGGGGGCGAGGACCCGCCACAGCCGGCGATAAAAGCGCCGCCTGCGCCAAGCAGCGCCAGCGTGATGAACAGTTGCCGGAGATTCATGCCCGTTTTCCTCATCGGCTAACGCGATATGCCGCGGGAGGATTGTAACATAACGGCGAAGATTGAATGACACGGTGCACAGTGCAGGGCGGACAGGGTGACAGGGGGTGACAGGACGACAGGTGACAAGGCAATAGGGTGAGGTTCCCGAGCCTGGTTACAATGCGGGTGCCGCGCGGAGCGGCTTTTTTGCGAAATAGGGTAAACTTTGTGCAACGAATCCGCAGTTTATGCCTATTGAACCGAGCCGGCCGATCAGCGCGCTTACGGCCGTTCGTCTCGTGCTCGTTTTCTTGCTCGTGGTTTGGATCTTCGTGCGTTTGAACCGCAAGCGATACCACCCGGCGCTTACCCTTGTCATTACCGGGGTCGCCTACCTTGGCGTGATCGAAGCGGGTACCGATGCCCAATGGAAACAGCCAAAGCGCCTGTGGCATTTCGCATGTGCTCGATAGACAATGGCGTGCCGTCAAGCGTGATGCCGCAACATCCCCGAGCACGGGTCGGCCAATGGCCCAGGAAGCCGGCAGTTCTTCAGGTGTGTCGCCTCGCGTGGGCATTCGGCGAGGCGCGCATATAGGTGACTGTCCCGTGACTGTCCCGTATGATGTGTTTTTCGACAATATTATGTGGCAAGGAACTCCGCTTTCTCTTGGAACCTTCTGGTATTACGAAGGTTCATGGAAGAGTTCTGGAAACACTGTGACTATAACGCAACAAGAGAGCGGCGGATTCTTGTCAAACGAGTTCACCTTCACGACACCGCCGCATTATTGATTTAACTTGGAGAATCAATGAAAATACAAGCCTTAATTGCATATGTGATCGTCGCACTTGGGAGCGTGATTTTGACTAAGGCGGCGGACGATGCGCCCGGTGTACCTCTAGGCGGAGGACACTCGCCTATTCAATTTGACTTTGACGCAATTGCAAAGATGAGCAGCCCGGAATTGCAAAAAGCCCTGGCCGACATTGCCGATAATGAACAGGCGATGGAACGCGAGATCAATAGTAAATTATCCGACAATAACAACCCAAGGCAAGTAACAATAGCCGCCATATTCATTGCGGGGCAGTATCGTTTACAGAGTTGCAATACAAACTTAGCAAGAATGCTGAATTTTTCTGGAAATTATCACAGCGGTGTTCTTATTTCGCCCAGCGAGCTTCCCCTCGACGAATACCCGGTCAGGCGCGCCACAGACCGGTTAGGCGACGCGATGCTATTGCCTCTGCTTGAGGAGATTGCAACATCTGACGACGCGCACACGCGGGAGATATGTGTAAACTATATTCGGGCTTACCAAAAGAGTTCATCGGTGAACGCGACTATTCAACCCGAGATTGAGGCACAAACACAGTCGGGTAATAAGGCAGGTGCGGCGCGCCTCAAAGCTCTCGCGCCGCAATTGATAAATCCGGCGGCAAATTGATATCGCTTGCGGCCTTCAGCGGCACGGTGACCATGTTTGCCGACTCGACCTCCGGCGTTGTGGCCGGCGATTACCTGGCAACCATCTACTGGGGCGACGGCAACCAATCCTCCGGCGTCGTCTCCAATTCCAGCGGTACCTATTCCGTCAGCGGGAATGAAATCTGCATCATGCCCATTCGATTTGCTCGTCACGAATGCACAAATGTCACGCCTTCCAACAAAAATCGCCGAACCAGCGGATGCCGGCTTGGCGAATGGGTGGTTTTTAGATGCAATGGTGCGTTAGTCGCTATTCGATGCCTCCCAAAGATTTGACGCAAGCCAGCGATTCACCCTCTCAGACAACTCCTTGTCCTCAAGTTTGCCGTCGGCGGCATCGGTAAACAGCTTGGCCAGAACCTCTACCAACTCCGATTTCTTAGGTTCCCCCGTCGGCGTCTGGCCTGGGCCGGCGAGGTGGGTGATAAGGTGGGATAGCTGAATCTTCTGGAAACCAGAGAGCCATACGGCATCGGGTCGCCAGTGGTCGCGGACGTTCACCTTCAGCTTCTCCGCCAGGCGATGCACCAATTCCGTCCGTCGCGCCAGATGGGCGGTAACGCACTCGATCGTGAGAAGATCAATCAGGGCATCAAGTTTGGAGCCGGTCATGTCCGCCAGCCGAGTATATCCGTTCCAATCTTGAACTACCGCCTGATTCGCGAACGGATCGAGCTTCGCCCGCTTCACTCGCAAATCATCGAACACGGCAGAAACAAATCCTTCTTGATTGGTTGCCTGGAGCGTCGTGCTGTTAGGCTCGTGCCGGATGGCAAGGCCATCGGAACGCACCTTTTCATGCAAAATCAAGGCAAGAATCCGTCTGCGAGCGGCCGTATCCTTCAACAACGCTTCGCGCACGGCGAGAGCCTGATGCGTGAACGTGGTGGCCAGTTGCCTGTCGCTCAAATCATCCGATGTCGGCGGGACTGGTTGCCCTTCGGCTGGTCATCCGCGCACTCTGTTGAACGCTCAACAAACAACAAACCCGCTTTTTGGCCCCGCCAGGCCACTTTCGCCCATGTTACAAGTTTTTCTCCATATGTTTTATCTAAACCTTGTTCATTCCCACAACTCCCGCATCGGCAATCCC
>JBEKYH010000496.1:0-3661 GCA_049511115.1 Tepidisphaeraceae bacterium
GCGTTGTTGCGGCATTTGAACCGGAAGGCCGCGGAGGTTTATGGGGTGTAGGTCCCCACAAAAAAATACCGCACTACGGCTGGTCCCCGAACTGTTTTGGACCTAGCCTCATGAGCCGTGCCGTCAACGTCGCCCGCATTGTCAGACCCTCCTTCGCCCGCCCTCACGCGCCGGTTGCTGCCGTGGCTGGTGGCGGTGGCCTTGTTCATGGAGCAACTGGACACGACGATCCTCAACACCGCGGTGCCGACGATCGCGACAGCATTAGGCGTGGCGGCGCTCAACATGAAGGCCGCACTCACCAGCTACATGCTCAGCCTGGCGGTTTTCATCCCCATCAGCGGCTGGATCGCCGACCGGTTTGGCACGCGCCGCGTTTTCTTCAGCGCCATCGGATTATTCACAGCCGGTTCGCTCCTTTGCGGCTTAGCGTTGAACATGCCCATGCTGGTGGCCAGCCGCGTTGTGCAGGGGTGCGGCGGAGCGCTGATGGTTCCAGTCGGGCGAATCGCCCTGGTGCGGACCTTTCCCAAATCCGAATTGCTGCGGGCGTGGAGCTTCGTTTCGATACCCGCGATGATCGGACCGTTTCTTGGCCCGCTGGCCGGCGGGTTTATCGTCGATTATTTGCAATGGCGCGTCATTTTCTTTGTGAACCTGCCGATGGGATTGCTCGGCTTGTACATGACATTTCGCCACATGCCCGATTATCGCGCCGCCAGGAGTGATCCGCTGGATTTCGTGGGGTTGGCCCTGTTCAGTTCCGGGATTGCCCTGATGTCGTACGTGCTGGAAGTCTTTGGCGAAAATGCGCTGAGTGTGACGTCTGAGATTTCATTGCTGGTCATTTCCGCGCTGCTGCTGTGGGCCTATGGCCTGCACGCACGCCGGGAAGAATTTCCGCTGCTCCGGCTGCGCCTCTTTGCGATCCGCACTTTTCGCGCGGCGGTGGTGGGAAGTTTCGTGACGCGGCTGGCGATTGGTGGAATGCCGTTTCTGTTGCCACTGCTGTATCAGGTGGGGTTGGGTTACAGCGCCGTGCAATCGGGCTTGCTGATCATGCCGCAGACCCTGGCGGCGATTTCGTCGCGGCCGTTCATTCCGTGGCTGCTCAATAAGGCCGGATACCGGAAAGTGCTGCTGTTCAACACCGTGGCCATCGGCCTGATGATTCTCCTCTTCGCCACCATCGGCCGGGCAACGCCGCTGTGGGTCATCGTGGCGGAGGCCGTGTTTTTCGGGCTGTTTTCGTCAATGCAATACGTCTGCATGAACACGCTCGCTTTCGCCGACCTGGAAGATAAGGACGAGAGCAGCGGCAGCAGCATCGCCAGCACGGTGCAGCAGATGTCCTCTAGCTTTGGCGTGGCGATTGCTTCCCTGGCGACGATTTTGCTGCTGGGCGGCAACCGCCATCCGGGCTCGGCGATGATGGTGTGGGGCATCCATCACGCCTTCTGGGCCATGGGATTATTCACGATGGCCACGGCCCTGGTCTTCAAGGAATTGCACAACGACGACGGGGCATCGGTGAGCCGGCTGCATTGAAAGAGGCTGACGGCGCATCGGATGATCTCTAGATTGGGATTCCTCAAGCCGCCGCGACGACGGGCTGGGCGAGATGGTAGTAGCTCCCCTTTTCAATCTCGGCCCGCGCGAAATTATCGTCAACACACATGGTCGTTTCGGCGCATCCGAGGAAGAGATATCCGTCGGGCTTGAGGACGCCGCGCACACGGCGGAAGATTTCCTGCTTGGTCGGGGTGTCAAAGTAAATCAACACGTTGCGCATGAAGATGATATCCATGGCAGGAAGGTTGCCCCATTCCTGGGTGAGATTCAGCTCACGAAATTCGATCATGCTGCGCAGCGGCCGCTTGATTTGCCATTCCATGCCGTGCTTCTCGAAATATTTTATGAGCAGCGGGGCGGGCAGACCGCGGTTGACCTCAAGCTGGGTGAATTTCCCATTGCGCGACTGGGTGATCATGTCGGCGCAGATGTCGGTGGCGATGAACGTGATCCTCCATTCCTCGATCTTGGGAATCGTCTCGCACAAGGTCATGGCGATGGTGTACGGCTCCTGCCCCATGGCGCAGGCTCCGCACCAGATCGTCAGCGTTTTGCTCACCGCGCGCCGTGCCATGAGGGCGGGAAGAACAACCTTCCTCAGCGCCTCAAAGGGATAGTGATCGCGAAAAAAACTGGTTTCATGCGTGGTCATCGCATCGACCACCTGTGTGGCGAGCGGATCGGCGGGGTAGGCGCGCAGTTGAGCCGCCAGGGCCGCGATGGAATCGAGCTTGTGGCGGCGGATCACGGTCGCAAGCCGCGCCTCCACGAGATATTCCTTGCCCGCCTCCAGCACAATGCCCGACCTGGCCCGCACCAGTTCCGAGATGAATTCAAAATCCGATTTGGTGAGAGCCATTGAAGCTTCCCGCTTTCCTGTTTCATGACGAGGCGGAGCACATTTCGACACGGCGATTTTGATTCACGCGGCGCACGATTTCGGGGGCGATCTGTGTCAAAGCCAGGATTTTCTGCGCCAGTCCGGCCCGGGCCACAGATCCGGGCATTCCCCAGACGACCGATGATTCCTCATCCTGCACAACAATTTGTCCGCCGGCGTCTCGGATGTATTCGCAGCCGCGCATGCCGTCGTTGCCCATGCCCGTCAGGACCAGAGCCAGGGCCCGCGCGCCGTAAACCGTGGCGACCGAGCGGAAGAGCGCATCGACCGCGGGGCGGCATGAATTCAGGGGCGGGTCCATGTTCGTAGCAATGACCACGCCGTCTCCGCTGCGCTGCACGACCATGTGTTTGCCGCCGGGGGCAATGATGATGTGCCCAGGGCAGACAGGCATTCCTGCGACGCCTTCCTTGACATCGAGAGGGCATTGCTCGGCCAGCCTCGCGGCCAGCAGTTTGGTGAACAGCGGCGGCATATGCTGCACGATGAGAATCGGCACGGGCAGGTTGCGCGGCAAATGGGGCAGCATCTGCGATAGTGCGTTGGGACCGCCGGTTGATATGCCAATCGTGACCGCCTCAATGGGTCCGCTGCTCGCCTTGGGGCGGAACATCGGTTTTGACGCCACGGGAGCCGCCTCTTGCGGCCGAACCTCGCTCACGCCGCACAAGGCCCGGATCATGGGAACCAACTCGGCCTTAATGCGGGCGATGGCGACGGCGACACTGCCGACGTTGGCGGGCTTGGTGACGTAATCGTTGGCGCCGGCGGCCAGTGCGTCCAGGGTCGCCTCCGCGCCCTGCACGGTGAGCGTGCTGAACATGATGATGGGGGTTTTCGGGTGGGTCTTGCGGATTTCCTTGACGGTCTGGACACCGTCCAATTCGGGCATTTCCATGTCCAGGGTTATCGCATCGGGGTTGATCTGCGGCAGCTTCATCAGCGCGATGCGGCCGCTGGCGGCGGTATGGACCTCCATGTCCGCTTCGCTGCCCACCGCGTCGGTGAGTATTTTGCGGACCACCACCGCGTCGTCGACAATCAACACTCTTAGCTTGGGCATAATCCTCTCCAGCCCCCGCGACTATTCCTCTACGCCGCCGCGATCATCTCGATTTTCTCTTTCAGAATTTCCTTGGTGAACGGCTTCATCACATACTCGTTGGCCCCGGCCTGCAATGCCTTGGC
>JBEKYH010000497.1:0-3652 GCA_049511115.1 Tepidisphaeraceae bacterium
CCCCCGCCGCCTGCGACTGCCGCACGGCGTTCTCCAACGTCACCGCTGCCGCGATCGGCGCCGCCGGCGCATTCAATGCGCCCTCGGCCGTCGCCCGCGCCGCGTCCATCTTTGGATAGCGCACCTCGCGATATCCCGTCACATTCTCCGGGCAGCGCAGCGCACGCAGAGCCTGACCATATTGTTCGTCGCCAACGAAGGCAACCCGGTCCAGCAGCTCGATATACCAGTCCCGGAACGCACATTCACGGACGTGCCATCCCGGCAGCTTCCGCCACCATTTCATGTGGCTGACCAATTTCAATTGCCAATCCGTGGTCGTCAGCTTCATGCGGATGCGGCGCTTGCCAATGTTGAACTCGGGGCTGGTGTGGTGGTGATAAACCAACTTGTCGCCATTGGCCAAGTCAATGCCGAACTTGGCGAGATCGCGCTGCTTCTTTTCGTATCGCGTCAGCAGGTACGACACATACGGCTCGTCCTTGATGAGCATCACCTTGGCCAGGTTCAAAATTGCCACGCCCGTCGCGGCAAACTGCCGGGATTCCGGGTCACGCCGATAAACATTGCGGATGAGGTCGACGTAGCGCTTGGCCAACTGCAAATCCTGGTACTGGATCAGATCATAGATGCGGAGGGCCAGGTCGTATTTCGCCGTATCTCCCAGCCCGCGCATCTGGCGGACGGCCGTCTTCACCAGCATCTCATACTGGGCTGCCTTGCTGCGACCGAGCCAGCGCGTCTTCTTGAGGATGCGCGATTTATTGGTGACCAACTGCTCCCACGTCACCGGTTCCGGCTTATTCGGCAGCGCCCGCGGCTCCAGCGCCAGCTTGCGGCCAATGTTAAACGCCTTCACATTCCGCCGATGCTCGCGGCGAATGGTGTCTTTGATTCCCCAGGCGATGCTGCGGGCCGACACGGGAATCAGCCCCAGTTGATACGCCACGCCGAGCATCATGATATTGACGAACTGCTTGCTTCCCAGCCGCTGCTCGCAGATGTGGGAGAGATTCTTGGCAAAGCTCTTTTCGCTGTCGCAGACTTCCAGTATCCGCTCGCGCAGCGCTTCGGGATCAAAATCATTGGCCCCCAGCAGCACGTTCACGGTCGCCTGCTTGTGCGTGTTCAGCACCGCCGACGTTTGGCCGGCGCTCGCCACGCGGAATGCCTCGCGCGGATCAACCGCCCGCGCCGCCTCAAGGATATCAATGCCCAGCAGCAGATCGGCCTTGCCGTACGGAATGGAACCCGTCGCCGCATGGTCGCTCGAGCCGGGCAGGAAGGTGATTTGCGAGAAGACTCCGCCGTTGCGGATGGCCAGCCCCTTCTTGTCCTGGAAAACGACGCGATACCCTTCCTTGTGCCCGGCCCGGACGAGAATCGCCCCCACCACGCCGATCCCCATGCCCCCCACGCCGCTCATGTGGACGCGCCATGCCGCCCCCGGCCGCGCCATATCGTGCACGGTTGCCGGCTCGGGCAACTTGTCCAGATTCATCTGCGGCAGCATGTAGCGCCGCCGCTTGGAGCGGATCACTGTCACCTGCTCAAAGCTTGGGCACGGCTTCACCGATTCGGCAATCTCATTGCTCGCCCGCACGCGCTCGCAGGCGCCGTCGTTGACACACCAGGTCAAATCCGTGTCGATCTTCTTCCCGTAATCGGTGTCGATGGAAGTCAGACCGGGGCATGCCGTCGCCTTGGTGCATTCCAGGCAATTCTCGCAAACCTCCGGCGTAATATTCATGTGCTGCTTGGTCGGCAGATACCCAAACTCCTTGATCTTTTTGCGCTCTTCAGCAAGCCGCGTGCGATGGAACGTGATCCCGCATTCCTTGTCGGCGATAACCACTTTCACGCCATCGGCCAGCAGCGCCCCCTCCAGCGTTTCCTTATATTTCGCGCGTTCGGCCGGCGAGATGCGCGCCACCAGCGTGATCCCCGCGATCCCGCGCACGATCCGCTCGATGTCCTGCGCGCGGCAATGCTCGCCCATCAGGTCAAGCTCCGTGCCGGCGTGTTCCTGGTGGCCGGTCATCGCGGTCGTCTTGTTTTCCAGGATGATGTAGGTGATGTCCTGGTTGGATTTCACGCTGTTGGTGATGGCGACGGCCCCGCTGTGGAAAAACGTGCCGTCCCCCATGAAAACCAGTTGCTTGTTGGTGATGAACGGGTCGATCCCGCTGCCAGTGCCGCCGCCCAGGCCCATGCCGCTGTAATTGTGCATGAGCTGCTCGGTAGGGGGGTACATGAGCATGGTGTAGCAGCCGGTGTCGCCGTGCGCGACCAGATCAATCGGCGCATGCCCGGGATGATGCAGGGTCATGTACTTCGCATCCGCCAGATTCTTCCGCACCTCCAAGAGCGTCGAGCTGCTGTCCCGATGCGGGCAACCCGGGCAAAACGTCGGCGTGCGCAAAACCACCGCTTCATTGAAAACCGTCAGTTTCGGACGGCTCGCCTGCCGCAAACGCTCAAGTTCGGCGCTCAGGCGGCCATTGCGCTGATCCGGTGGGATAGCCTGCGTCGCCTGGAGCAGCGGGATCAGCTTCTGGGCCAGCACCGAATAATTCAGACCCCGGCTCTCGGGAATTCCCTCGGCGTCGCCGCCGGTTGAAGTCGCGGGAAATCGCTTGCCGAACAATCGCGACGACAAATTCGTCGCCTGTTCCGGCGGCATCGTCTGATACAGCGCATCGCGCAGATTCTTCTCCAGAAACCCGCGCCGCTCCTCGATGACAATCATCGACTGGCACGACTTGGCCAATTCCGCCGCAAGCTGCGCATCGGGCGGATAGCTCATCCCCATCTGCAAAATCGGAAACGCCCCCTCCATGCCGATCTCCGACAACACCTGCCGCAAATATGGGCCGCCCATGCCGGTCACGATAAAACCGTATGGCGAGCCGTTGTTGTTCCACTCCCAATTCGCCGGCGTGATGCGATTGATCCCCAGTTCGCGGGCCGCCTGCATGGTCAGCGCGTATCGCGCCGGCATCTTCAATTCCTGCCGCCAGGTGCGCGGGGGAAGCAGAACCTTATCCAGATCAATTGTGGACGTTTGCAGCGGCGCGGGGTTGTTGGCGTTGCGCGTTGGGAACTGATTCGGCTTGCAGGTAACAGTGCCGCCGCCGTCGGCGTGGGCGACAGTTACTATGTAGCCAATATAAAGCCCCGCCGCCTGGCTCAGGCGGAAGCAGAGATTCACCCAATCCTTGAGTTCCTGCGGCGAGCCGGGCTCCACCACCGGCATGCGCAGATGCTCGCAGAGAAATCGGCTGTCCGCCGCGACCTGCGTGCTCTCGCACCAGGGGTCGTCTCCCATGACGATGAGCGCGCCGCCGTTGGGATTAGCGCCGGCGAGATTCCCCAGCGCCAGCGCGTCCGATGCGACATGCACGCCCACGCTTTTCATGGCCGCGATCGCCCGGCACGGGGCCATCTGGCTGCCGTTAACGGCCGCCGCTCCCAGCGCCTCGTTGTTGGCCTGGAAGGCGCGGATTCCCTTCTCCTTGAGGAGCGGGGCGATGTCGCTGAGCGTATCGAAGAAACCTGCTACGGGAGAGCCGGGGTAGCCGGTGAGGAGGTGAACTCCGCCGTCGGTTTCGAGGGCGCCTTTGACGAGCAGTTCATTGCCCGAAAAGACCTC
>JBEKYH010000498.1:0-3639 GCA_049511115.1 Tepidisphaeraceae bacterium
TTGGGAATGCCGCCGCTCGAGGCCGTGGCGCACGAGGTGTTAATCGTTACCGACGTAAGTGTGTAATTATTCCCTCCCCCCTCGTTGAAGATACCGCCGCCGTCAACGGCTCTTTCGCCAGTGAGGACCGTGCCGTTGATTGTAAAATTGCCATTAGTGAAAATCCCGCCGCCTAGAAACGCCGCCACGTCGTTGGACATCTCACCGCCGTTGATAGTGACGTTGTTCTCATTATAAATTCCCGCGCCATTGACGGCATGGTTGCCGGAAAAGTCGTCGCCATCGAGCGTTGCCGGGCTCGCAATGAAAATTGCGCCGCCAGATGCCGTGAGGATGCTGCCGCTCTCTCCGTTATCCGTATAGGTGCTGTCGGTGTCGTTGAAAGGGGTGCTGTCAGCGTCGCTGAGAGAGCCACCGCTAATGTAAATCGCACCGCCAGCTATCGTGGCGGCGTTGCCCGTGAACAAACCGTCGTTGATCGCCACCGTGCCGTTGTCATAGATCGCCCCACCGCTACCGCCGATGTTGTTGGTGAAAGCGACGCCGTTGACGGTCAATGTTCCATCAACGTCGATTGCCCCGCCGTAGTTGGACGGATTGTCAGCGCCGGTGAGGGTCAATTGCGACAGGCTGAGGCTGGCGACGGGATTGACGTAGAAGATGTTATTCTGCCCGTTCTCCGCGCCGCTCACGGTAACCAGGGATTGGCCTAGTCCCTGAACTGTGACGGTCCCAGTCGGATTCGTGAAGTCGATTGGGCCGTTGACGACGTCGATAGCGGGCGAAGTAGCGCCGGTGAAGACTGTCGTGCAAAACGTGATCGTGGCGCCACCATTCTGGAAATTGGCGAATCCGACTGCCTGTCGCAGCGAAAGCGAAGTCGAGCCCGGGGTGTAACTGATGTTGTCTTGAGTGGTGTTGACCACGAGGGAGGCGGGGGCAGCCTCAGAGTTGGTTTCGACAGCGCCGATATCCACGTTGTAGTTCACCTGACGCAGGTAGCCGCGCTGATCTGTCACCAGAGGCTGGGAGTCGGGGCCGACGGCGTCAGTGGCGTCGCCGTTGTTGATGGCCGGACTGTCGGAGTAAGGTTCGAGCGTTTCTGTGGGGCCGCCGTGGTATCCCAACGGCGAAAGCATTGGGTTGGCGCCGATCCGGTTGCCGTTTGCATTGGAGATGCCGGTGAGCCCCGCGCCGGTTCCGACGAGGTTGTAGGCGCTTTTGGCTTCAACGTATCCAAAGATATCGTTGGAAACACCGTCGCCTTTGTTTTCAGCAACGATAGTGTTGTAGAGCGTGACGGATGCGCCGCTTTCATTAGCAATGCCGCCGCCGTTACCGCTGACTGCGGTGTTATAAGCCAACGTACAGTTGACAAGCTCCAGAGAGTCCGTGCTGTTTTCAACGGCGCCGCCGTCATCTGGGGTCGTATTGGAGGCAAGGGTTGAATCAAAGATCGAGGCCATCCCGTCGTTGTACAAGGCACCACCGCCGACGGAACCCACCGCTTGATTGCCGGAAAAGGTACTGTCGGTGACAACAAGCATGTCGTCATTGTAAATGGCCCCGCCGCCTTTGCCGCCGTCATTGGCAATGTTACCCGTAAAGGCGCAGGCATCGATGTTGAGCCAGCCTTCGTTGTCGATAGCGCCGCCGTTGCCACCCATGTTATAGCCGCCGGAGAGCGTGAGACCGGCAATTGTGGCCGTGACGCCTGAATCGACGGTGAAGATGTTGGATGCACTATTTCCGTTAATCGTGAGATGGTTAGCGCCGAGGCCGACAATGGTCACACTTTTTTCAAGTTCGAGATCGCCGCTGCTCAGCATGATCGTCTGCCCGCTGAGCGATGGGGAGAACGTGATAGTGTCGTTGCCATCATTGTTTGCCTGGGCAACCGCGGCGCGCAGCGAGCCGGAGCCGCTATCGGCGGCAGTCGTCACCGGTATCGTCACCGACATCAACTGCCGCGTCTCCAGCGCTTCAAACACCGCGCGGCTGATCTTTGACGACCGCCGGCCGGAACCTTTTCGCCGGAAGACGCGATAGTCGCCGCCGGCGAAGGCGGGCGCGGAAGCGGAGGGCTCGCAATGACCACAGCAGGCCGGGGTCATCGACTGGGAACGGGCGAGGCGTCGGGATCGCAGGGACATGAGGCCCTCCTAGGGACAGTGTAAGTGTTGCCGGAATCGCACGGGCGCTGTGCCTCGTTTGGCATGCCGATCATCCAAACGGCAGAATCCGCGACTGATGCGTTTTTCTCCAAATCGCACATAGGTCTGGGAGTACGCGAGCAATCTACTTATCGGCTGCGATCGCGGGTGCCCATGAAGTCGAGAACTTGCGAAATCACAAATTTTCCGAGCCGGCGCAGTGCGAAAGTAAGCTAACCCTCGGCGGCGGCCGGGCATCGACCGCCATCGCGAAAACTCTGCGGAATCTGCCGGTATTTTGTTATTGAGGAGCCGAAGGCGATGTTCCGGCTCGTGAATCGGGGATGCGGCTGGGAGGCCCATCGTGGTGCGCGTCCATTAATTTCGCTCCCGACTTATTTTCGCACCGCGCGAAAAAATCAGTCACATCCCACAAGGTTGGCGCTATCCATCGGAATGGCCATGCAAGGGACAAAACCACTCCGGCATGATCTACGTTTCGATAGGCCCGATAGCAAACAGAACCCCCAGATTTACTTATTTTTTCCGCAAGCCGCTGGGAATTGGCTGGGTCTACAACCCCATCGGCCAGGCCGTGGATCAATAGCATGGGCGGCGCCGAGCCGTCCGTGAAAGTTATCGGCTCCATATCGGGATTGGTCTTCAAGTCTTCCGGCGACATGCCAAACACAGGCCGGTCGTCCGGCGATGGGATAAAGTCATATGGGCCGGAAAGACCGGCCGTCGCCGTAATCGCGGAGCGATCGAGCCCCACCTGCTGCAAATATCGTTTGTCCAATGTAAGCAGCGCCACAATGTGCGCGCCCGCGGAGTGGCCCATAAGAAACAAGCAGGCGGGGTTGCCGTGATAAGCCGCGATATGGTCATGCACCCAACGGACGGCCAAAGCGCCATCCTCGACAAAGGCGGGAAACGTCACGTCGGGATAAAGCCGGTAATCGGGGAGGACCGCGACAAACCCGCGGCTCGTTAGCGCTTCTGCGACGAAACGATAATTTCCCTTTTCTCCATTTTGCCAGTCGCCACCGTAGAAGAAGATCACCACCGGAGCCTGGGCCGTCACGTGGCGCGGCTGGTAAACGTCCAGTTTCTGCCGCGGAAGCGGACCATAGGCGAGATCAGTCTCGCGCAGATAGCCGCCCGAGGGTATGGTCGCGTCGAGAATGGCGAAGCGATTGCAGCCGGTGGCGGCTATAGCAAGCAGGAGAATGGCCACACGAAAAAAGACGCGGCGAGAATACATGGCGGGATCATACCCAACATCTGTCCGCACACCTGTTGCAAGATTCCTGACTCGTAATATGATCCTGCCAAATCGTAATACGATGAAAAAGAACAATTCCCAGGGTGTCGGCCGTCTCAGCATTTCCCTCCCGCACGGGTTGCTGAAGGACCTCGACCAGATGGTCCGCGAAAAAGGGTATGTCAACCGTTCCCTCATGATCGGCGACATGACCCGCGACTG
>JBEKYH010000499.1:0-3596 GCA_049511115.1 Tepidisphaeraceae bacterium
GAATCGCTGTATACGGTGAAGGTGATGCCCTGGTTGCGGAAGGAAACGTCTGCCATGCGCCGGCGGCTCTGAATCGCGTCGGCCCCCATGCTCTGCAATCGCGACGTGACCGGCAAATAATGCGCACGGGCCTGCCCCGGTGCGGCGAACATCTCGTCGAACAGCCCATTAACCTCGTAGTTTTCAAACATTGCGATGGACCTAGTGTTAAATCCGCGCGTCCATCCGCCGCCGGGAGGGATTCTAAGCGATGGAGGAGGTATGGCAAGGGCGGAATGTGAGGGAAGTTGGCGGGAGGGGTGAAAAAAGGTGAGAATTCAGGGCACGGCGCCGCGCCCCGCCCTGCCAATAGTTGCAGGCACTTGCTTGTAGTAGAATGCAGGACAACGAGGGCACATCATGAACCAGGGTCGAAGTTCAGCGGGTTTTCTGCGGCGGCAATCTTCGGTGTCGGGAGAAATGATCTCCGCGGGAATGTTTCTGGTTGTGTTTTTGGGAGTTGTAGGGTGGATTTTGCGGGCGTATGTTTTGCCGCCGGGGCAGTATGGCGGCATTGTGAAGCCGGAATCGCGCATCGTCGATGTGCAAATTGCTACTGGCCGGCCGACGTTCTCGGGTACGGTGGTCGATGCGCAGACACAAAAGAACGTGGACGAATTTGCCGTGATGGTTGGCTATCGCTACCCGAATGATCCAACCGTCATTTACAATCCCATGCCCCAAGGGCGCTCGCTGTTCAGCGGCGGGCAGTACACGGTAAGCCAAGTGATGGGGCTGCCGCCGAATGCCCAGTGGTTTTTGTACGTCGAGGCGCGCGGGTATCTGCCTTCGGTGTCGGCGGCGCAAACCCGCTCGGGGACCGTGAATTTCCAATTGGCGCCCGGCAACGACATTGTCGGCCATGTCTTTGGAATTGACGGGAATCCCGCGGGTAACGTTTCGCTGGCCGCGGCTATTCTGGGCGCGTCTAATGTCTCCGTCCAATCAGGCGGAAAACTGAGCGTTCTATCTGGAATAGTGGCAACCAGCGAAAGCGACGGATCGTATGATCTTCCCCCGCAAACCGGCCAGTTCCTGATCGTCGCGTGCAGTCAGGACGGTTACGCTCAGGTCAATCAGGACGACATCGGCAAATCCACCGATATTCATCTCCAGCCTTGGGGAGGCGTGCAGGGGCGCGTCATGCTGGGCAACAAGCCCGCGGCGGGAAATACGATCATGGTTACATCGGGAGGCGATCCCAGGGTGCGTCCGAGCGTGAGCGCCTACGCTACCGTGAAAACGGATGCGGACGGGCGATTTGCTGTCGGCAGAGTGAGGCCGGGGACGGTGAATGTCACGAGATCGGTCCCGCCGCACGTCGATGCGCAGGGCCATATGAGCGGCGGATTCACGACCCCGGCCACACAGGCAGTCGTGAAGTCCGGAGAGACAACGACGGTGGTTCTAGGCGGAGCGGGTGGGCGAGAGGTCGTAGGGAAACTCATCATCCCCGACAGCTATAGCCCCTATCGGTATAGAATTTTCGGCGGCGTTACCAGCACCGATAATACGCCGGTCATTCCGCAAATGCCCGATCGCGTGAAAAACGGAACCCCCGACGAGCGCTTGACCTGGCTTCAGCGCTACGCGAATTCGCCCGTCGGAAGCCCCTATACACGGGATCATCCGGAGGACGCACCGCCAAAAACCTCAAATTATCTTGAATTCGGCGACAACAATATGTTCCGAATCGAGGGTGTGGAGCCGGGGAATTATCATATTGCTATTAGCATCACGGTTCCCTTTGGGAACGGCGACGGCCAAACGGTGGAGGCGGCCGCGACGTTTGCCATGCCGCCGATCACTCCGGATGTCGCAGATCAGCCCTTGCAGATTCCCGATATCACGGTGACCACGATGCTGCACCCGCAAAGCGCCTCCGCTGCAAGGAATCCCGCCGCCGCAAGAGCCTCGGCGGTGACTTTTGGCGGTACCGTTGTCGATGCGACAACGCATCAGCCAATTGACGGATTTCTCGCTATCGCTGGGTACGGGCCGGACACCACACGGCCGAGCGACTACATCACCAACGCGAATCAGCCGACGACGCCGTTTACCGGGGGCCAATACACCTTGAGCCCATCGCCGACGTACGTATCGGGAAATTCACACTGGTTCGTGCGCGTCGAGGCGCGCGGCTATCTGCCAGCGGTTTCGGCGGCGCAGGACCGGTCGGCGACGGTCAACTTTGCGATGACACCCGGCGCGGACATTGTGGGACATATTTACGGAATCGACGGCAAGCCCGCAGGCAATGTCACGCTGGCGGCAGCGCTTCCTGGGTTAATGAACGTGCAGTTACGTGGCGGCGGTCTCACAAACCGCGCTGGAATGATCGCCACCAGCGGACCCGATGGCGCTTATGATCTGCCGCCACAAACAGGAGATTTTCTGATCGTGGCAATCAGCCCCGACGGTTACGCCCAGGCCAATCAGGATGACATTGCCAAGTCCCCCGACATCCATCTGCTTGCCTTCGGTCGTGTAGAGGGTCGCGTCCAATTTGTCGGTAAACCTGCCGCGGGGCAATCGATTGTCGTCGGCGCGCCGGTTCCTGATCGAGCCCACGGGCCCAGCCAGCCGCTCGCATGGTTCAGTTTCAACGGGCAAACAGATGCCGACGGACATTTCGCCTTTGCCAAAGTGCCGCCCGTGGCCGTGCGGATATTTCGCCGCTTTGATGAGACGATGGAGCCGCAGTATCCGCGCGTGCACATTACGGGAATTACACAAAACAGACAGATGACCCTGCAGCCGGGCAAGACGGTGGCCGCGGATTTCGACGGCGGCAGGGAGGTGGTTGTGAAAGTGAACTTCCCGGACAACGTCAGCAACGGTCTTTTCCTCTTCAGTTCCAACGTCACACGAGTGCCGGCTGCGCCGGCGCTGCCGACGTACACGTTGGAATACAGCGATGGGAACACGTTTCACATCGAAGGCGTCGAGCCGGGGGATTATCAGCTTCAAGTGCTATTGCGTGGAACCGGCGGCGCGCCCGGCACACAGTATTCGGGCGCGGCGCAGGCCACGTTCACGATGCCGCCGATCACGCCTGATCTGGCGAATCAGCCGCTCGTAATCCCGGATGTTACCGTGACGGCGAAGTAGGGCGAATCTGCGCCGCGGAGAAATGCAACATTAACCACAGAGGCCGCCCGTCGCGGCACGCAGGCTTCGGACACAAAGGAAAAATCAGATTAAATTCGGTTTTATCTTCTCCGCCTCCTCGGCGCCTCTAGCGAGGCGCACCCGAGCGGGCGGTGAAAAGTCTTATCTTCAGATCGGCAGCCTTCGCGCCGTGGCCAGGAAATTGTCGTAATTGGCCCGCACTTCGGTCAGCGAATCGCCGCCAAATTTTTCAAGGAAAGCGCGGGCGATTTCGAAGGCGATGACGTTTTCCATGATGACCGAGGCGGCGCTGATCGCGGAGATATCCGAGCGTTCCCAGCCGGCCTCCGAAGGTTGTTTGGTGTTGAGGTCGATGCTGCGGAGGGGTTTGCCGAGCGTGCTGATGGGCTTCATGGCGCCGCGGACGACGACGGGTTGGCCGTTGG
>JBEKYH010000500.1:0-3592 GCA_049511115.1 Tepidisphaeraceae bacterium
ACTCGTATGCGGCAGGCCACGCGCAACGAGTATCAACGCATGGCTAACCTCCATGCTGACGAGCATCGTGTGGTTTGTCAAAATGGCTGCCTCCCGAACAAAATTCGTCGCTAACTCCGGGCCTTTTCGCGAAGCAACCCGTCCAAATCCAGCCCCCGCGTATACATCTGCAATTGCCCATTCGCTCCTCGCGGCCACGACTCCGGCGGCCGATCCCAATATAATTCGATGCCATTGCCGTCGGGGTCGCGGAGATAAAGTGCCTCGCTGACGCCGTGGTCGCTGGCGCCGTCGAGGGGAATGCCGGCGGCGATGAGGCGGCGGAGGGCGTCGGCCAATGCGGTTCGCGTGGGATAGAGAATTGCGAGGTGATACAGCCCCGTCGAACCCGCAGGCGGCGGCGAACCGCCCAGGCTCTCCCAGGTGTTCAGGCCGATGTGGTGGTGGTAATCACCGGCTGACAGGAAGGCCGCTTCCTTGCCGTATCGCTGGGTGATTTTGAAGCCGAGAACGCCGTGGTAGAAGGCAATGGCCCGTTCCAGATCGGCGACTTTCAAATGCCCGTGGCCGATGCGGACTTGCGGGTGGATGGGGTTGGGATTGTCGGTTGGCGCGGGCACGACCTACTTCTTCACCACCGCTTCCGGCTTTTTCTCCGGAACCCGCACCATCGTCTGGCAGTGCTGGCATTTGACGGTTTTGCCGCGCACATCGTCGGGGACGCTGAGTATCTTGCGGCAACGGAGGTTGGGGCAGAGAAGCATGACGGGCATCAGTAGGACCTCTGCGGTTAATTATCGGTCGTTAGGGCCGGGAACTTGAAAATGCCCTCGTTGTCGGACTTCGCAGAGCCAGCCGCAGGGGCATGGGCAGGTCTTGTGGCTTTATCGCCGGGTGGTTCTTGAACGGCGTGTAGAGCGGGTCGCCGATGAGGCAGATCATCCAACTGGCAGTCGGCTCGGTTCGCCAATAGACCTCGGCGAGGCTCAATCTGCCGGTCATTAACAGCGGAAAGAACTCATCCGGCGGCGGGAACGCCCCCAGGTAGGGTTCGGCCACCGCGCCCAGCGTCGCGACGACGCCGTCGCTCAGGAGGCCGTGCACCCAGCCGGTTTCATACCCTTCGTGGAGACCGACCATTTCCAGGCTCGCGACGTGATAGGCCACTGCCCCGGGGACGAACGCCATGCCCGGGACATAATGCCGCAGGCTGTACCAGCCGCAATAAAGGGCCGTATCGGGAACTTCGCGCTGGTGGAAGATGTGGGTGTAATCCGTGACCACCGGAATGCTGGTCTTGTCGCGCGTCACCGCCGCCAAGTTACGCAGGCGAAGGTCAAATTGTTTGTACGCATTATCCTGTCCCGACCCCGCCGTGGGGTATCCAAAACTATTGACGGCCAGCCTGCCGCTCAGGCCGTTACGCTCGACGCGCACGGAGGTTTCCATCATTTTCACGACCGTCGGAATATCGGGCGCGTCGAGGCGGCTGACCATCAGCACCGGCGAGTTGAAGCGAGCTCCGGACTTGAAATTCAGGGGATTCACCCACGGCCCGCCGCGCGGATAGTACGCCACCCACAGCAGGGCCAGCTCATTGTCCAATGCCGAATTGGTGATGCCGGGCTTGAGGTAACTGATCTGGATGTTGAGCACCTGGGCCAGCCCGATCAGGCCGAACGATTCACCCGTGATGCGGCGGACCTCGGCGCGGGCGGCTGGGTCATAGCGCAACTCCTCCTGAGCTTCCAGCGCGAACGAAGCCTTTGTGAACTGATCGCGCAGATCGACCCAATGCTGGTGCTGATCGACGGTGGTGTTGGGGTCAACCAGTTCCATCGGTCCGTAGCGGCTGAAAATCTCGGCGACGCCGCCCAGCTCGGCGAGGATGTGCGTGAGTTGCTCATTGGCATCGTGCCGTTCGGTGAAGGTTGTCAGCAAGGCGGCCGATGCGTTGGCGCTGTTGATGGCTGTCGTAAAGCGGCGCGTGAGCGTATCGACTTCAGTCGCTTCGGGGAGCGGCGTCGGCGGCTGAAATTGGGGATTAAGACTCTGCGCCAGTTTCACCGCCTGATCCACAATCGGATTGGCCTGTGCGATTGTCTTGCCAAGTTGTGCTTGCAGATCGGCCAGCTCGGTCTTTTCACTCGCGGAGATGTCCCGGGCCCGGATGCGGAACGGAACCCCATAAAACGTCACGAGGCAGCGGACCTGATCCACCAGTTGATGTCTACGAAGAAAATCCCGAATAGGCGGCACGACGCGGCGTTCATATTCGTCAAATTCCATCTCCTCGCCCGTCGAGAGGCTGAGCGGAATGATGCGATCGCTTGGAATCCCGCGCAGCGTGGCATACCCCTGCGCAAGTTTAATGCTGTCGGGTGAATTCGCGTTAACCACCAGCGCAATCTGGTTGGGCGTCAATCCCAGTGCGAACGAGCAAAGCAACAGCGCCACCACCGGCAGCCCCATTGCCCGACGAAACTCTGCGAGCATACCCCGATGCTACACCCGCCAAAGTCGATTGACGAATTTCCCTCAGTCTTCCGGTCTGAGATCTTCCGCTCTCCTACCCCCTCCCCCGGTATTTCCGGGGGAGGGTCGGGGTGGGGGCGCTTCGCCTGTCGCCACCATTGAGCGTCACACCCCCCTCAGTCCTCAGTCCTTCCGTTCCCCTTCCCTTGCCACCCGCCGCATTGCCCTTATCATGTCCCTTCCGCGACTATTGCGGCGATAGTTCGCTAAATGTCGATGCAACTTACCAGGAGTCTTTCATGCGTGACGGCTGGGCGAGGACGTTGTGGAGAATGGGGGCGTTATCGGCGGTGTTAGCGGCCGCGGGGTGCGCCGGGTCGCATGCTCCGTCGCAGGCAGTGGCGCCGCCGCCTTCGATCACCCTGGGCGATGACGATTACCAATCGTTTAAGACCTCGTATCTCGCGGCCAATCCGCAGGCCAGCGTGGGGCGTGTGCAGGCAGTGCTGCCGGGGGATCAGCGCCTGGCCGTGGGTGACTTGAACACCGGCGACTTCCGCAAGGGCGACATCATTTCGATTGTCGATGAGAAACTCGCGCCGCTGGCGGATGGAACGGTGGTGGCCGTGGACAATACGCTTGTCTACGTGCGCTATGAGCCGGTGGCGGTGGGAAGCCGCGCGCCGGTGAGCGGAGATTTGGCGATCCGGGCCGAGACACCCAAACGATCTGATTAACGGCCATGGAAGCTCCAACGCCGACGCTGATTCTGGCCAGCGCTTCGCCGCGCCGTCGCAGCCTGCTGGCTGAGGCGGGGTATGAGTTCACCGTTCAGCCCGCCAACATCAACGAGACCGATCTGGAGCATCCCAAGGCCTTGCCGGGCGAACTGGCCCTGCGCCTGGCGCTGGCGAAGGCGGATTTTGTCGCGGACAAGCACCCCAACGATGTGGTCCTGGGCGCCGACACGCTGGTTGCGTTCGGAGACCAGGTGCTGGGCAAGCCGCGCGACGCGGAGCACGCGCGCTGGATGCTGAACCTGCTGGCGGGAACGACGCACCTGGTCATCACCGGCGTATGCGTGATGTGCATCTCCAACGGCCACCGCGGCACGGCG
>JBEKYH010000501.1:0-3577 GCA_049511115.1 Tepidisphaeraceae bacterium
ACATCCTCTTGTTTCACGCATACTTTCAAAAGCACCTTGGGGACGAAACCAACATCCATCTTGGCCCCGCGGTACCGCTCGGTATGTCCCATCTGGCGTCCAAATCCCTTGCATTCAACGGCCGTGACGCCCAATATTCCTATTCTTGCCAGTGCGTGTTTAACCGCATCCACCTTATGGGGTTTGATGACGGCTTCGATCATTTGCATGGGTAAGCTCCTTTGATGGAGAGATCCCTCTCCACGTCCGGAGAGCAAGCTCTCCGCGGGTAAACCACTGTCTGCGAGGTCCGATCCAACGCCTCGCCTAAAACCAGTTTACCCGCCGCCGTCCACCGCACCAATGCGACGGCGGCCGGACGCAAAGGCTTACCTTTGCACTTCACCTGACGCCCCCCTTCAAACAACGGCCATGCCAGAATCGCGGGAATCTGGGTAAGATTAATTTACGTCTCGGCAGGGCAACGGGATATGAGCGAAATCCCCGCAAATCGCCGGTTTCCAGCGCCGATCTGAGCCGTTAGAATCAACGGTCAAGCGCATCAGAATCTGCCTTGGGACCGTGCAATTGAGGGGGCCGACTTCCCGGATGCTCGTTTCTTGGTCAAGCCAGAATGATTGAAAATGAACCGGAATCGAGCGCCGCCCACCTTCGGCGGCTGAGGTTGCTCAGCCGCATTGAGCGGCGCTACCGGACGGTTGTCGCGACAATTCAAGTGGGAAATCTGAAGTTCTCCTTCACGCGCATCGCCGAACCGGACCAGGTGCTGGATGACGCCGTTGAACAGGAAGACCGCCGGCTGCGGCTGCCAAAAGGTCCGATAACAGAGCCGCCGCGCATGCCGTACTGGGCCGAGCTATGGGAAAGCGCCCTGGGGCTTGGCCAGGTGATTGAACGCACCGGCCCGGGAACAGCTAACGTGCTCGATCTGGGCTGCGGGATGGGCCTCGCCGGCATGGTCGCAGCGGCGATGGGGCATCGCGTATGGATGGTCGAATTGGAAACAAGCGCCTTGCTGCTCGCCCGCCTGAACACGCTGCCCTGGGCCAAAAGGGTTCGCTGCCGTCGCATCAATTGGCAAAGTGACCGCATCTCGCAGCGGTTCGATCTAATCCTGGGGGCGGACATCCTGTACGAAATCGGCCAATGGGAACCCTTGCACGCCTTCTGGCAAGCACACCTCGCCCCCGGTGGAACCGTCATGCTCGGCGAGCCGGGCCGGGGAACGGCGGATCAATTTGAAGCCTGGGCGAAACAGCGGAAATGGCAGGTGGAACAATCAACCGAGTGTGTCGCCACGCTGGCCAACCCCATCCGAATCTTCAAGTTGCGACGGCACTGATGCAGGCGGCAAATCCGCAACGTCAAGCGAAAAATAGCACGGATGATCCAAGGCGTCGTGTGAGAGCGGTTTTAGTCAAACCCTTAAGTAAGGTGGGCGATGGACTGATCGCAAAGGTTTCCCTTTGCTTCAGGAGGTTTCTCCTGTTTGCCCGGCTTCTGGCTTCCCGTCATGCAGGTTTCCCCGACATACGGGCTTGCCGTCCACCGGCAGTCATCCCCAAGGGTTGATTATAGGTTCGACCAAATATGTGCTCTCCAATCACCTACGTCACAGAACGTCCGATGCTTGCCACATACTATCGGCTAAACGGCGTCGCGGCAAACACGTTGGGGATTTTGGAGGGATGGTGAAGGGGTGGCGGTTCTACCGGGGAGATGAAGATGACAAGGTGACTTGGTGACACGGTGACAAGGTGAAAAAGGCGCGCGGAGCGCCCCCTGCAAGCTTTCGCCGAGTGGGATTTTGAAACCTATCAGCCTGGACTCACGCGCTGCCGCAGACGGCGAGGAAACGGCAGGCGTCCTGTCCTGGCATACTCACACGCAGCGGGTTCGAGCCGCTGACGTGAGGTTGTGGAGTCTTCACCTCCAGATCGTATTGGGGAGTTATCCGATTGAATCAAAACAAAGAAATAATACTCACCACCCGGTCGCAGTAGCGACCTAGAGGACGCAGAGGACACGGAGGAAAACAAAAAAAGGCCGTATCTTTACCTCTGTGTCCTCTGTGTCCTCTGTGGTGAGGAATTCTTTGATTTTCTTCTTCGAACCGACGTAATGACGATGGAACAGTCGTCGGGGGCGTACAGAAGCATCCTGCCGCGAATGACAATCGGCGTTAGCCCGGGTATTTCGGTGTTACCGAGGAGGCCCGAACATCGGAGTTCAGACCTAGCGCGGTGAAAATCCGGGTGGGGATGCACGCGAAATCGGATAGTCCTCGTTCTGCCGAAAAGCCGTTCCTGACACATCTGCCTGGGATGGATTGCCGACTGGCTACTCAACGAATCGATCTTGGTCGTTGAACACGAAAGCGAGGTCGGCCAGGAACGTGGCAGAACCGGCGCAAAGACGCTCAGGAAACTTCAGCCCTGATCGGGTGGGCCAAAGCCTGGCGTAGAGTTGGAAATTCACCTTCGCGGCAATCCAAAAAGTGTTGGGGCGAATTGCCGTGCCGAAGCGTTTTACGAAGGTGGGGTGCTCGGATGGCAGCGATGAGCACCAGCTTGCGGGCGCCGGCCCGATTCTTTTCGCCTTGTAAAATCCGGCGAAAAGGCTGGGGACTTTGCAGCTAAAGACAAAGACCATTGAACCGCCAAGAACGCCAAGGACGCCAGGAAGAAAGATCTTTTTCTCTGCGGACTCGGCGGCTCTGCGGCTCTGCGGTGAAAAACTCTTCGATTCAGTTCGGTAGGTCGGGCTTCAGCCCGACACGAGCGCGCAGGCGGGCTGAAGCCGCGCCCTGCAGCCAGTCATTTCCGGGGCGATTCACGGGGACATGGGGTTCCTTTCAATTTGAAGACGAGGTCGCGGCGATGCGCGGTCCCTCTATAAGACCGTCTTGGATATCCAAGGCCGAAATCGTCGCGAGGTCGGATGCAGCGCAATACTGCCCCTCTATCTACATACATGGAATATTCAATTCCGGTTGTAGGCAAGATGGGCCAATTGGGCGATTCCGGGCGTTGAAGCGGAAGCGAACTCTGGGCGATGGCCATTGCGGGGATGATACCGGGCGGCGAGGGGCGAGTGGGCAGTTACGCGGATTTGTTGAGGGTTCAACAAACAGGGCGCCGATGGAGCGCGGCCGGGTCTGCGAGGGCGTAAGGAACGCAAGCAACCAGCGTGTCGCGTTATTGCTGAATTAATGGGTGCCTGTCCCTGGATTCCGAAGCCTGGCGTAGAATTGGAAGTACAGCTTCGCGGCAATCCAATAAGTGTTGGGGCGAATTGCCGTGCCGAAGCGTTTTACGAAGGTGGGGTGCTTCATGGGCGGAGAGAAGCACCACGGGTGGACTCCGGCCCGATTCCGGTCGCCGCTGATTGGGCGGCGAAGGGGCTGGGGACTTTCAGCGAGAGGCGCGGAGAAGAGGAATGAACGCTGAGACGCAGAGAAACTATGAAGCCGAGCTCCGGCGGGTGTGAGTTTCCGGGAATAGAATCCCCGGTGCTGTAAACGGGCTGGCCGCGTGGCCGCCCACAAACCCTTTTGCCAGGAGCTCGGCTATGAAGA
>JBEKYH010000502.1:0-3507 GCA_049511115.1 Tepidisphaeraceae bacterium
GCCCCACGTCCACTGCTTTTTCCCTGGCGAGATTCGATGGTTGGCGACGTGCACCACCCCGGCATCCGCCTTGTAATCGTAGCCGCCAAAAAAATCCTGGCTGGAACCCATCGCCATGTAAGATGTCAGCACCGGAATGTTCGCGTACCAGGATAAATCGTTGGCCGGATAAACTCCCGCAGGAACAAACTTCCCCGGCCGCTCGTTCGCGGGCACGCCTTCCCGACCGCGCTTGCCGTAATCGACCCCATAATAAGACCCCTCGCAAAGCGGGAACAAGCTCATCGCCCGCTTGGCATGATCTGACACGTAATTCACGTCCGGCGGAAAGAAGGACTGATAGAGCTCATGCACTCGCGCCGCCACGTTCGCCCACCACAAAAACGTCTGCACCAGCGGCGTGCGATTGAACAGGCGAACTTTCAACTCGATATATGCCTTCCCCGGATGCAGGCAGACGCCATGCATCCCCTTCATGCGATTCATCGGCTCGTGCTCGCTGAGCCAGACCGTTTTGCTCCCGCTGGCGTGTTCCTGCAGTTTCACGTCCGTCGGCATGAAGGTCGTGGGCCGATGATGCTGTGGCCAGTTAAACTCCACCCCGCCGCTGATCCACGGCCCCAGCAGCCCCACAAGCGCCGGCTTGATCACCTTCTGCCGATAGAAAAAATCGTAATCGTTCGTCCGGTCCTTCCCGACATGAATCCGGCCCCCGATTTCCGGCAGCACCATCGCGTACACATATTCGTTTTCAAGATGCACGGCCCGCCAGCTTATGTCCTGCTTAACATCCGAAACTCGGTCGGTAATTGGATTGGGATAAACCTTCCCACTGCTCCCCTGGTAAACCCGCTTCTCGATGAACATTGGGTTCTTGTCCGCCGGCGGCGGAACATAGGTCGGGATAGTCACCGCCTCTTCCCAGAGCCGAACCGGCTTGTCAGTCGCCTCGCTCACTGCGACAGCTCCGCTTCAATTCGTTCCAGCGTTTTTCCCTTGGTTTCCGGAAGGCGATCGAGAATCACCAGGAAACCCACCACGCAAATCCCCGCATATATCCAGAACGTGGCCGCAGCCCCCAGCACCGCATTGAAAATCGGAAAGGTATATGTGAGCGCAAAGCAGGCCATCCAGAGAAACGCTACGGTGATGGACATGGCGGTCCCGCGAATGCGGTTTGGGAAAATCTCGGAGATAATTACCCACGTTACCGGCGCCAGCGACATTGCATATGCCGCGATCGCGCACAGCACCAGGAGCAAAAAGAGCGCGTTGGGAATCGGCGTGCCGCCCGCTTTGAGGTGATAGCATGCGCCGATCACGCCGTAAATCACGACGAGTCCGGCGGCCCCGATCAGCATGAGCGGCTTTCGTCCCAGCCGATCCACCATGAACAGCGCCACAAACGTAAACACCAGGTTCACCAATCCCGTCATGACGATGTTCGTTAGCGTGTCGTTGAGGTTATAGCCAGCCTGCTTAAAAATCTCCTGAGCGTAGTTAAAGATCACGTTAATTCCGCACCATTGCTGGAAGACCGCCAGAAAGACCCCCAGGCCGAGAATCGCCAGCACGCGCCGATCCAGCAGTTCCGCGATGCTGCCCCGCGCGTTTTCGGCAACCAGCGAGGTCTCGATCTCGGCCACGGCGGATTTCGAATAATCCTCCCCGCCGATTTTCGCCAGGGTCTTTTCCGCTAGCGCTTTCCGATCCGCCTTGAGGAGCCAGCGCGGACTCTCCGGCACGAAAATCGCCGAGATCAGAAACAGCGCCGACGGAATCCCGCAAGCCGCGAACATGAACCGCCAGCCCCACTGGACATTCCACGTGTGCAGGAAGTCGTCGGACGAAATGCCGTCCGGCACCGGCCTTGCGATGCACCAATTCACGAACTGGGCCCCAAGGACGCCGATCACAATGGTCAACTGGTTCACCGCCACGAGTAGCCCGCGGATTTTCGCCGGGGCCACTTCAGAGATGTACATCGGCGAAATCGTCGAGGCGAGGCCAATGCTCACGCCCCCGAGAATCCGCCAGGCGACGAACGCCTCGAACGAATCCGCCGTCGCGATTCCCAGGGACGACAGCAGGAAATTGGCCGCCGATGCAATCAACACCGGCTTGCGGCCGAACCGATCGCTGACGGCTCCGGAAACCAGCGCTCCGGCAAGGCATCCCAGAAGGGCGCAGCTCTGCGCCCACCCCACGGGCGAGATCAGGCTCGACCGGATTTTCGCCCAATACCCCGCGGCCGCTGCGGCGCCCAGAGCGGTGTCCTTCAGGTGGAAAAAAGCCTCGTAGAACTTGGCGGCACCCCCGATGACCACCCAGTCATACGCAAACAGCAGTCCGCCCAGCGCGGCCACGCAGCAAATGACCGCTACGTAGCCCAGGTTGAACCGTGTCTGGTTCGGGGTTGACGTGATTGATTCGTAATCGATGCCGAGCCTCCTGAACCAGATATTCGCGGACTAATTACGATGGTCAAGTTCAGCCAAAGTTGATGTCTGGCCGATGGATGATGGACGACGGGACCTGGCGGATGAGCTATTTCCTTGCAATAAGTTGTGTCATTTGCGGGTGGGCGATGCTCCGCGTTCTGGGGACCGAGCGATCGACCCTGGTTCGGAGCCTTGAGGTTCGGCTTCGCAAGGAAGCCGCCGCCGCGCCTCCCCCGCCCCCTGAGCCCGACCCAAAGACTGCGGCCAAAACGGCGTCAAAGAATTCCTCCGCGCCAGTCAGAAACCCTCTTCTTCCCCCAAAGTCGCCCGCCGCGGCTGCCCCTAAGCCGCCCACCCCCCCTCCGGCGGCTGGCCCCGCCAAGCCCCCGGCGGCGGCCAAAGGAAAGCATTGACTTGCCGCTATCGTTGGACATACGCTAGATAGTGGAGGTCGTTCCGGCATCTCCCGCAAACCACTTCTCGCGAGGCGCTTATGGAACAACGTCATCTCCCCACTTATACCTGGATCTTCGCGATCGCATTCCTGGCAGTATTAGCGGCGCTGGGCGCGGGGGTCATGATTCTCCGAAGGCCCGATGCGCCGATGACATCCATCGCCACCGGCGTCGGATTCCTCACCGCCGGGTATCTCGGGCTGATCGCGATCCTGATCACGCTGCCCATCGCGCTTAATCTTGTCGCGGCCCGCAAGAGCAGCCAACGACATCAAGCCGAATTCATGACGACCCTCACGGACCGCCTTGAGGGGATCTCGATCCTCATGAATCTGATGAGCGAGCAGCAGCTTCTGTCCGATCGCGCGAAGGCGGTCGCCTTCCGGGAGAAAGACCACGAAGCACTTACGCGGGCGGTGGTCGAGGAAATCGGGCAGCAGAACTGGCAGACCGCGTACCTTCTGGCCAACGACATCGAAACGCAGTTTGGGTTCAAGGACGAGGCCGATGGGTTCCGCTCGGAGATCAGCGGCAAGCGTGCCGAGATTCAGCGGCGGCAGATGGCGGAGATGCTCGGGCCGGTGGACCGGCATATCAAGGCCGAGGCGTGG
>JBEKYH010000503.1:0-3502 GCA_049511115.1 Tepidisphaeraceae bacterium
GCCGGATCGAATCTGCTTGTGGTCGGGAATGACAGCTCTTGCATAAGGTTCATCGCGACGCAGGATCATGTGGCTGCCGGTCTGGCGACGAAATACGAACCCGGCGCGCTCCAAGGCTGCGCGAACTTCACGGCCGGACAAGTCAGTAGGGAGCTTGGCCCATGGTGGCGCCGCCTTGTCTCACGCGAGTTCAACTTCCACGAACTCCTTGCCGGCCTCCGTGGGAACCGGATCACCGGCGTCCCGGCAATCCTCCACGTAGACTTCAATGGCCTCACGAATGTTTACCATGGCTTCGTCGCGACTGTCGCCCTGGCTGACGCAGCCCGGAAGTGCGGGCACGCTTGCGACATAGCCGCCATCGGGCTCTTGTTCCAGAACGACCGTATATCCCATGGTTGCGCTCCTTTATATCCAATTGACCCACTGTCGCGGACACGCAACTCTATAATAGCAGGCTGTGATGCGAACAACATAAAAATGAATTCGAAAACTCTCGGAACTCCGCGTTAATCTGTGAGAAAACCGCATGACCAAACATCCCCCGCCCACCTTCCGCCCCGCCACGCTCGCCGATCTCCCGGCGATCCTGGAAATCGAACACCTCAGTTTCGCACACGCCGGCGAGCGATTTAGCCCTCGCACCATTCGCTGCCTCATCCGCAATCCGCGGGCGATTACGCTGGTGGCCGAATCCGACAGCCGCCTGCTGGGATGGGCGTCGGGATTCGTGGGGTATCGCGGGCCTTCCCATTGGGGCAGGGTTTACGCCCTGGCCGTTCATGGCGAAGCGCGCGGCCGGCGCATTGGGGACAGCCTGCTGCGGCATCTTATTGAAGCACTGAGGAATCGCGGCACGCAGCACATCTTTCTCGAAGTCCGACCCGACAATCACGCCGCGGTGAAGCTGTATGAGAAGCAGGGTTTCGCGGCCTGCCAGACGCTCCCGCATTTTTACGGAGACGGCAACCCGGCGCTGCGGATGAAGCTGGAACTGGTGAAGCCGCAAAAGCGCGATGGTACAATATTGCCATGAAAGAACACTTCCCCTCTCCCCGCCGCAAGCGCCTGGTCACCAATGACACACTGGTCAGCAACGAGATGCTGCTCCATGCGGTCACGCAGATTCTCAGGCGCATCAAACTCGACCGCGAGCACGATATCCCCTACCTGGCCGGCTACAGCCGCGACGGCAAGACAATTTACATCGACCGCCACCTGCCCAGGTCCTTCACCTGCCGCGGCCGGCGCATCGAAGTCGATCGCTTCCTGGTTCTTCATGAAGCGGTCGAGAAGAGCCTCCTCGACGAACTCGGCCTGCACTATCAGCATGCCCACCAGATCGCCCTGCGCGCCGAAGAAGCCGCTGTGAATGCGGCCAAAGTAAGCTGGCGCGAATACGACCGCTTCATGCAGCAATTCATCAAGGAAGCGGGCGACGAATCGCTGACGCAAGTCCCCATTGACCTGGACATCAAGCCCTATCGCGACGAGCACGACCGGCATCTGCTCCTGCTCATGCAGCAATCCATGGAGCTTCAGCGGCAGGAATTGCAGTCGCTCCCGCCGGCGGTAAAGCGGGCCGTGAAGCGCGGGAAATAGTTCAGGTGAGCGAACGTCCGCCATCCAACCGCAGAATCTGCCCTGTCACGTAGCTGCCAGTGGTGCAGAAAAACAGTACGGCTCCCGCCGCGTCGCGCGGCGTGCCGGCGCGGGCGAGGGGAACGCGCCGAAGATATTTTTCGCGCTCAGCCCTGGGGTAATCGTCGGGCCACTGAATTACGCCGGGGGCGATGCCATTGACGGTTATCTGGGGCGCAAGTTCCCGCGCCAGGCTCAACGTCAGATTCCACAGCGCCGCCTTGCTGGCGCAATAGGCGAGATACTTTGGCCAGGGCCGCTCGATCATGGCGTCCACCATATTGACCACGTGGCCGCGAGTTGAGCGCAAATCCTTTTCAAATCGCTGGCACAGCAGCAGCGGCGCTTCGACGTGAACCGCCCACATGCGGCGCATGATCGCCATATCCGTGCCGGCTAAATCACGGGGTTCATAAATGCTGGCGTTATTCACCAGCACATCCAACCGTCCGAATTGTTCGGCGACAGCCTTGCCAAGCGTCAACGCCGCCGCCGGCGGATCAGTCAAATCCGCCTGCACTGCCAAGGCGCGCCCGCCGTGGGCCGCGATTTGTTTCGCCGTCTTATTCGCCTCACCTTTATTGCGATTATAGTGAATGAGAAGATCGTAACCCGCCTCCGCCAGCGCCAGGGCGACCTGCCTCCCGACGCGGTGCGCGCCGCCTGTTACCAATGCCACGGGGCGTGGTTTGGGCATGGGGGCATAGCATACAGAAGGGCAAACGAAAGGCACGAAAGGAAGCGAATGGCCTGGAGGGGTAGCAGGGCAATTGCGTTGGGAAATCATTTCGCACTCGCCCCCTTCCTAACCCTCTCCCGGAAATGCCGGAGGAGGGGAAAAGAGGGTGAGTTTTGTGCATCGGTGATTGCCCTGTGGGGGAAGAAAGGCTGGGGCAGAAAGGAAACATTGCGGGAGCGCGGTTGATATAATGCGGGCAACTGGGAGCCATGTATGTACAAGTGCGTCCTGTTGCGCATGTTCCGATGCGAAGGCGTCTGGTTCTTTGCAGCGGTTGCGATCTTTGTCATCTCGATCGGGCTTCGAACCGCGGCTCAGGCACAATCCGCCGGCATAACCGTTTTCAAGCCGTTCACGGTTCAGGGGCACGTGGTGGACGCACAGACGCAACAACCGATCACTCAATTTCAGGTGCTTACCGGTCCGCGATGGCCCAATGGCCCGGTTGTCGCGTCGGATGACGCGGCGGAATACGACATGTATCGGCCACAATCATTCGATGGTGGAACCTATCGGGTGGAAATCCCGAGTCTGCCTCAAGGCGTTCAAGATTGGATGATCCGCATCGTCGCCAAGGGATACCGACCCGCGTTTTCGCCGGCGCTAAAAACTTCCTGCACGCAGGATTTTGAGTTGACGCCCGCGAAGGACTATATGGGTCGCGTATTTGATCCCAGCGGCGCGCCGGCGGGCGGAGCAAAGCTGTTTGTCATTCCACATCACCAAGTGATCGACCTCTTTCATACCCCGCATGTTTGGCTTCCTGGGGTTGAAGTCGCGACTGATTCCAATGGCGCCTACAGCGTGCCCCCGCAACTAGGGAAATTTGAATTAATGGCGACTGACAATCAGGGGTATGCCTATTTGAACCAGGATACGCTTCCTAAGAATCCGGAAATTCACTTATCTTCGTGGGGGCGTGTCGAAGGAAGGATGATGAACGGCAAAAACCCGGTCGCGGGTGGACGAGTGGCGCTGCACGCTGATAACAGTTATCGATTCGATTATACAGATGTTTACATTGACCAAACCGCCCAGACTGACACGGACGGCCGGTTTGTCTTCGAGCGCGCCATACCGGGAAATATGCTCGTGGGCCGGTCAATCGATGAGCATCGCGGC
>JBEKYH010000504.1:0-3494 GCA_049511115.1 Tepidisphaeraceae bacterium
AGGACATTGAGAACGAGGCGGACAGGTTCGCGTCCGAATTTTTGATGCCCAAAAGAGACATCGGCGCGGAACTATTCGACGTCACCCTAACGAGAGCCGCGGCGTTGAAACCATATTGGCGAGTCTCGATGGCGGCCCTCATCCGGCGCGCTCGTGATCTTGGAAAGATTACTGAGGACCGATATCGTGACCTATTCATCAGAATGAGCCAGCTTGGCTACCGCAAGAAGGAGCCGAATCCTATAGCAGGCGAACTTCCGACAACCATTCCAAGAATGATCGAAGTATATTTGAACGACAACAGATTTGGCATTGGCGAGCTTTGCGACCTGCTCTGCTGGCCACAAGACGAATTTGCCCCAAAATACCTTCCGGCCGAGGGCCTACGTCTGGCGCAATAGCGCACGTAACCGATCAAGGGCCAACGGGAAACGCGGATCAACCAAACCCAAACCGACGACTCGCCGATTTTGCGATGGTCTTCAACCGCCGCCGCTGCCGACCATATCGGCCTGCGGGGCGGTCATGCGAAGTGGGTCCAGGGCTTTTTGCAATTCGGCTTCTCCAAGCACTTTTTTCTCGACAGCCACCTGCCGCACGGTCTTGCCGCCTTTCATGCTTTCCTTGGCGATCTCCGCGGCGCGGTCGTAGCCGATCAACGGCGCAAGGCTTGTGCACATGGAGAGCGACTGCTCGACCAGCGAGGCGCAACGCTCGGGGTTCGCATTCAATCCGTCCACGCATCGGTCGGCAAACACCCGCGCGGCCCGGCTCAGCAGTTCAATCGACTGAAGCAGGTTGTAAGCCATCACGGGCATCATGACGTTTAATTCAAACGTCGCGCCGAAGGCCGCGCTCCACGCGACGGTGGCGTCGTTGCCGATGACCTGGGCGGCGACTTGCATGGTCATTTCGCTCATCACCGGATTCACTTTTCCCGGCATGATGCTGCTGCCGGGCTGAGTGGACGGAATGGTGATTTCGCCGATGCCGCAGCGCGGGCCGCTGGAGAGCCAGCGGATGTCATTGGCGATCTTCGTCAGGCTGACGGCGATGGTCTTGAGGAATCCGCTGGTCTCAACGATCGCGTCCTTGCTGGCCTGGGCCTCGAAATGGTTGTGGGCCTCGACGAATTCGATTCCCGTTTTCGCCGCGATGACCGCGATGGCCTTGCCCGCGAAATCCGGGTGCGAATTAATCCCCGTCCCTACGGCGGTTCCGCCCAGTGGCAATTCGCGCAAGGCGTGAACCGCTTTCTGTGCCCTCACTACGGACAATTCAACCTGCGCCGCATAACCGCTCAATTCCTGCCCAAGCCGGATGGGCGTGGCATCCTGCAAGTGCGTGCGGCCGATCTTCACAATGCCGTCGAATTGTTTTGCCTTGGCGGCTAGCGCGCGCTCCAGATGTTCCAGCGCCGGCACGAGCGTCGTCGCGATGGCTTGCGCCGCGCTGACGTGCATGGCGGTGGGAATCACATCGTTGGAGCTTTGCTCCATGTTGACGTGATCGTTGGGATGCACCGGGTCTTTGCCGCCGCGCTGGCCCGTCGCCAGTTCGTTGGCCCGGCTGGCAATCACCTCATTGGTGTTCATGTTGGTGGAGGTGCCGCTGCCAGTCTGGAAGATGTCCACGACGAATTGGCCGTCGAGCTTGCCCTCGATGACCTCCTGAGCCGCCCGCTGGATGAGTTCGAGCCGGCGCTCATCGAGCAGACCGAGCTCATGGTTCACCTGCGCGCACGACCACTTGATGAGGCCCATCGCCGCCAGGAACGCTCGGCTGAATCGCAGGTCAGAGATCGGGAAATTCTCCGCCGCCCGGGCGGTCTGGGCGCCGTAGTAGGCGTCGGCCGGGACCTGCATGGGGCCCATGGAATCTTTTTCGGTTCGGAAGGATTCGGACATGTTTCCTCGCTTAACTACGCCTTAGCATTTAAGGAGGACGTTAAACACGTCGCTTAGTCCCTCTTGCCGCCAGATAATCATCGAGAGAGCGATATTGCATCAGCTTGCGCCGCGCCCGACGGAGCCAGGCTATGTCCGCCGCGTCCTCCGCGCGCTCCAACAACTCTTGGTATGCCTTGATTGGAACCATCACCGAAACCGGCTTGCCGTTGTGGGTGACGATTTGAGGCTGGGCAAGTGTGGACCGCATGTGCGTGAGTATATCATCGGATTTCCATGCCGAAAGTCCGAGCCAGCACGTCTCAACAGTTCTTGCATCGCGTCAAAGAAAACCGAACGCCGAGGCGCCGAGGCGCTGAGGTAGGAAAGATGAGAAATCAAAACAGAATGAATTCCTCCGCATTTTCTTCCTCTGCGCCTCCGAGTCTCAGTCATAGACTCTGAGGTGAGCGACCTCATCGCTCAGACTCGAAGAGCGTTCATTCCTCTTCTTGGGATTCCACAAACTGCCGCGGCGCGTTTGCTCTACGGCACGGGGAAACTATGATCCGCGCCCGATGAACTTGCCGCCGCGAATTGTTCTGATCACGGGATGCAGCACCGGCATTGGCCGGTCGTGCGCGGTTTTTCTTGGGAAGATGGGGTTTAGCGTGCTGGCGGGCGTGCGGTCAGCGGCGGACGCAGAGTCCATCGAGCAGAGCAAAGCGGCAAACGTGCGGCCGATTTTGATTGACGTGACGCAGGCGGATTCGGTGGCCAATGCCGCGCGCGAGGCGACTACATTCTGCGGATCGGCGGGATTGTTCGGCCTCGTGAACAACGCGGGAATCAGCGTGCATGGGCCGATTGAGCATGTGCCGCTCTCGGAATGGCGGCGGCAGTTGGAGGTGAATCTGTTTGGGCAGATCGCCGTTACACAGGCGTTGCTGCCGCTGCTGCGGGCCGGGGTGACGGTGCATGGGCGCGGGCGGCCGAGGATCGTGATGATGAGCTCCATCGCGGGGTTGATCGCCCAGCCGATTATCGCGCCGTACAACGCTTCCAAGTTTGCACTTGAGGCGGTGAGTGATGCACTGCGGCTGGAGTTGTGGCCGCAGGGGATCAAGGTGTGCATCGTTGAGCCGGGCGCGATCGACACGCCGATCTGGGCGAAAGCGGAGGCCAATCCGGGAGCGTTTCCGCCGGATCATCCGGCGCGGGTACTGTATGCGCGGGAGATTGACGCGATCGTGAACGGGGCGCGGAAGGCGGCCGCGAATGCGATTGAGGCCGACGCGGTGGCGAAGGTGGTGGCGAAATGTTTGACGTTGCGGCGGCCGAGGACGCGGTATCGCGTGGGGAAGGACGCGATGATCGGGGCGATTGCGAAGATGGTGCTGCCGACGGGCGTGCTGGATTGGGGGATGAGGTGGGGGTTGGGGATTTGAGGGGCGAAGCGCCGGGCAATGGACGCCCGACGCGCAGCTAGTTTGATTTTGGCGGACCGTCAAGCTCGGCCACCTTGGCTCTTGCGACGTCCGGAACTTCGACCTTGGTTGTTCCGATATCGTGGATTTCAACCTTTATCCGCCGATTGATTTGGTGGAT
>JBEKYH010000505.1:0-3491 GCA_049511115.1 Tepidisphaeraceae bacterium
GGCGAAACGACTTTGATCCCGAACATCCATGCACACTTCGCGGCAAGCGCGGGCAGACGGCGATGGCGGGATGAGCGTAAGGACGGAGGGCCGAGGACTGAGGACAAAGAGGCAAGCAAATGCAGGCGGATCCTCTGTCTGTAGGGTGGGCATCGCCCACCATTCCAATCGAAGGTGGGCGATGCCCACCATACACCGGCAATCATCTCGTCAGTTTCATCATTTCCACGCACAATCGGCGCGACGTTCTGCTGGGGACGCTGGCGGAATTGCAGCGCCACGAGGGTGAAATCCTTGTGGTGGATAATGCCAGCGCGGATGGGACCGCGGATGCCATCCGGCGCGAGTTTCCGCGCGTGCGCGTCTTCGCCTTGAAAGAGAATCTCGGGCCTTGCGCGAAAAACGTCGCGATCGCGCAGGCGAGCGGTAAGTACGTTGTTTTTCTCGACGACGATTCATTTCCGACCGGCGACTCAATACCCAAAATGGTCGAGAAGTTTGCCGCCAATCCGCGCCTGGGGGCGGTGGCGTTCGGCGTTGACCTTGCCGGCGGCGGATGCGAATGCAGCGCGTATCCGCAGGTGTTCGCCGGCTGCGGGGCGGGATTGCGGCGCGAGGCGATTGAGCAGGTGGGGGGGTTGCCGGACGATTTTTTCATGGCGGCGGAGGAATACGATCTCTCGCTGCGGCTTCTCGACGGCGGGTGGGAAATTCAGCGGTGTGAGGAGGTGCGCGTGCGGCACCTCAAGACGCCGGGGGCGCGATATCCGGGGCGCATCATGCGGCTGGATGTGCGCAACAATCTCACACTGATCGGCCGATACTTTCCCGATGAATGGGTGCTTCCCTTCGCGGCCGACTGGGCTCGGCGGTATCGCCTGCTGGCGCTGGCCAACGGGCGGATGCGCGAGTATTACGCGGGATTGGCGCAAGGCATGGCGCGGCTGGCGACGGCAAAGGAACGCCGGCCGGTGAGCGCGGAAACGTTTGAACAGTTTGCCAAGGTGCAGGAGATTGAAAATCGCATGAGGGAACGCGCTGGCGAATGGGGATGGCGGCGCGTGCTCTTGATTGACCTGGGGAAGAATATGCTCCCCTATTGGCGAGCCGCTGAGCGCTGCGGGTTGGAAGTTGTCGGAATTGCCGACGCGAAACTTGGCGGGAGAGGATTTGGATATCGGGGCGCGAAAATTGTCGGCGATGAAGAAGGTGCGAGATTAAGATTCGACGGGGCGGTGGTCAGCAATTTGTCGCCGGTGCATGCGCGGCAGCGACGGGAGTTTTGGGCGGGGCGGACGAGCCGGGACGTGGTGGATTTGTTCGCGGCGGCGTAGTATCAACCTCAACAGGAGGGATCGTGGCGCGCGTCAGGTGTTGGGATCGGGAGGCAAGGAGGCCAGGATCGCTTCGATCTGGGGTTTAAGCGCAGGAACATGATCGCGCGCGGTTTCGTACACGCGAACCCAGTTCACTTCGAAATAATCGTGCACAAGAACGTGCCGCATTCCGGCAATTTGCTTCCATGGCACATGCGGGTATCGGTCCTTGAGCGGCTGGGTAATTCTCCAACAAGCTTCACCAATAATCTGGATATGACGTAGCAGATGAGATTGCAAAAATTTGTCTGCGTCGAATGCGGTTTGCGTCGCGGGAGTGTTGGGGAGAATTTCTGCAATGGAATCGCGAATGTCCTGCAGCAGCAATCGGTCGTTTCTCACAGCGGGACCGCCTCCCGGTTGGCTTGATCGCGAAAGCGAGGACGCATGGCATCTTCGTCAATCACGTCTACTTTCACCGCGAGCAATTCGCGCAAATCCATAACCAAGCCACCATGATCCAACAGCGATCGCCCCGGCTCAAATCGAACGATGAGATCAAGGTCGGAAGAATCGGTCGCGTCGCCGCGCGCTACCGAGCCGAAGATGCGGATATCGCTGGCGCCGTAGCGGCGGGCAATTTCAAGAATCGCATCGCGTCGCTCGCGGATCGATTGTTGAGTCAACATCGAGTCCTCCGAGGGGCAATTTGCTTTCCCCAGATTCTACGCCGCCGTTGTCGCCGCCGGCGCTTCCACCAGGCTAAACCGCGCCCCCGGCAGGGCCACGACGTTAACCATCGTTCCCACCGTGACTTGCCCGTTATCCAGGTCAATGGCGGTTTCCGCCGATGGCAGGTCCACCACCACGGGCAATCCGGCGTGGATGACCATGGTCTTATCATCGGTAAACAAGACCCGTCCTTGCAGGATGCGCGGCGGGCCGAAGATAGGGGCGATGAAGTTGCCGCCGCTGGGGACGGTGTACATTTTGCGCGCGGTCACCCGCACGATGGCCTGAATCGGCTTATTGATCGGCCCCGAATAGGCGCCGCCGGTGGCGAGGTGAAGTTCGTATTTGGTATTGGCCGGCGCGAAGACGACGGTCGAGTCCTTGACGCTGATCACTTTGCCGCGGGCGGGATGGTCGTTCAAATTACCCATATTAACTCACTCCAAGCATTTAGCCGCGATTAGACAATCATTTTGCCTTCTGGTAAACAAATCCGGCGAAAAAAAATAAGAATTCGGCCTTTGGCGGTGGCCGAGACTCACAGGACACCACGAATAATAAGGCAGCATGATGCCAGCATACCCAATCTCCCGACGCAGGCGGACGCTTCCCGTTGCGCAATTTGATCTACGCATCCCGCGCCCGGCGGCTTTTCGCGGCGGTTTTACGCTGATTGAACTGATGGTGGTCATTGCCATCATCGCGGTCTTGATTTCCATTCTCATCCCCGTTGTCGGCAGGGTTCGCCAATCAGCTTACGTCGCCGCAACGCAGAACGAACTCAGCCAGATCGAAAGCGCCTGCCAGCGGTACGACGACGATTTTCGCGCGTATCCTGGGCCGATCAGCAATTCGGATTTGGAATCGCAGCCAGGGATACCAGTGAACGGCATGGCTCAGATCACGACGCCCACGGGAGTGAATATTTATGATACTGGGGGCACGCTTAATCCCGGCACGCCACCTACGGTTAGCAACACACCCATCGTAATCAATAATTCGCAGGGCGCGATCCCTTCCAACTCAAGCGCAAAACTGATTCTAACCGGCTCGGAGAACCTGGTGCTTGGCCTTCTCGGCGGCCTTGAATACCTGCCCGTCTCGTCGAGTACCCCAACCTTAACCAACGCCGGGGTTTATTATATTGACGGTGGCACGGGATTGCCCGCGACGCTGATTGGCACCGGCCCGCAAAGCCTGTCGCCCTATGGCGGCGCGAGCGCGCCCGGCGTAAACCCGTCCGGTAGCAAGCAATACACTTCCTACATTCAGGCCAATTTTCCCGGCTCGACGTTCCTACTCAACGGCGACGGCGGTCCGGAAACCGGGATAGCTCCCTATCACGACTTCAGTGGGACAATGTTTGGAGACAGCATTGTTCCAGTCTTCACGGATCAATTCCCCGACCATATGCCGATCCTCTATATGCGGGCACGGAAGGGG
>JBEKYH010000506.1:0-3488 GCA_049511115.1 Tepidisphaeraceae bacterium
CCTTCAACAGTTATTCGACCGCTACAAATCCGAGCACCTCGATATCCGATGCACGGCGAAGACCGTCAGCACGGACGTTAGCCGGTTCAATTCCCATCTATCCCCCCTGGCCAACCGCCGTGTCCTGTCTATCACCTCGGCCGAGATTAGCGCCTTGCATCTTCGCATCGGCCGCGACCCCGAAGCTGGAAAAATCACCGCGAACCGCACAATGGAGCTTTTGCGCAGGCTCTACAACTGGTCGAAACTTGGCGTCAATCCGGCCGCGAATACATGGGAGAGATTTGAGGAGAGCGAGCGTGAGCGGTTCGCGCAACCCGACGAACTCGGCCGGCTTTTCAAGGCGATGGAGGGGGAGGATATCAACCCCGACGTGAGGGATTACCTCAAGCTGGCGCTCTTCAGCGGCGCACGTCGCAGCAATCTGCTGGCGATGAGGATGGAGGAAATCAACTTGGCCGCGGCGGTCTGGACGATACCCGGTAAGACCAGCAAAAACCGCAAGCCAATGGTCATTCCCCTGACGCCGCCGGCGCTGGAGATCATCAAGCGCCGATGGGGTGACGCGAGCGGGTTTATCTTCCCGTCAACGTGGAGCGCTTCCGGCCACCTGGAAAACCCTCGGAAGGTATGGGAAACGATTTTGGAACGTGCAGAGTTGACCGACTTGCGGTTGCACGATTTGCGCAGGACGTTCGGCAGTTTTCAGGCCGGATTAAACGCTTCCCTCCCGATCATCGGCCGTTCGCTTGGCCACCGTTCCACGAAGGCTACGATGGTTTACAGCCGCGTGAATTTGGACACCGTGCGATCCAGTGTGACGTTGGCGGTCGATGCGATTGTCGCGGCTGGCGGGGGTGTGGCATGAATTCGGCGGAGTTGAAGGCGGCGCAGGCGATGGTCAAGCAAAAGCAGGCCGAGCTAATGCGGCTCGCTGCGAAAGCGGCTGAGAAAGCCACGGTGCCTATGAACACGCCGCCGCATATCCGGGACGTGCTGAACGATCTATTGCGCGACGCGCTGGACACGCTGCGAAAGGAGCGGGATACCGGCAAACCCCCGCGTCAACGATATCACGTCACGAAAGACGAATTGGACCCAGAGACTGGCCTGATGTTCAACCTGGACGTGAATTGCATGAACGCCGATGGCATCTTCGCCGGCCAGCAAGCGGTCAACAATATCTCGGCCAGTGTTGCCTGGCCGAAGATGCATGGCGACGCAGACCGCTTCATGCGAGCGCTGGCCGACAGAGAGGCGCACGACAAGGCAAATCGAATGTCGATTCCAGACGTTGAGCGTGTGCTCGACGTGAACCCTGGAACGCTAAAAAGATGCTCGACGGAAATGGTAGAATTAGGATTCATTGACAGCGTGCGCAACAAGGGACCTGCCGGGGGAGTCTGGCTTACGGATCGTGGCCGCGCGTTTCTGCGCCTGTTGACGCCGAATCGGTGACACGCGAGCCACAAAGTTTGTCACTGACTAACCATCGTTGACGTATTATTGTTTGCGTCGATGAACACTAATTCAAATACCGACGCGCTCTTGACCCCCGAACAAGTGGCAGCGCGGCTAAACGTGCGGGTGCTAACCCTTTCCACATGGAGAGCAACCGGCCGACATTCTTTGCCATTCGTGAAAATCGGCCACCGGGTCCGCTATCGCGCCAGCGATGTGGAAACCTGGATATCGTCGCGTTCCGGGACATCATGCGCCGCCGTCTCTGCTGGTCTGACCGCCGCCCTTGCGTGACCCATTATTCCCACCGCCGAAGTGTCAAAAAAAGCCGGCCCGCTGCAACGGAGACCGGCTTAAAGAGGACGACTTCAACCGTGGACACTGTAGCAACCGACGCGACCATAGTAAATGAGACCGATTCCGTGGCCGAGCGCCTTCACGCCGTTCCCGATTCTCTGCGCGCCCGCGCGCAATGGGTTTGCTGGCGATATGTCGTGCGCGATGACAAGCAGACGAAATGCCCCTTCAATCCGAATACCGGCGCGATGGCGAAGACGACGGACACCAGCACATGGGGAACATTCGATGAGGCTTTAAGCGCGTTCGATGCTGGTGGATATGAGGGAGTTGGGTACGTCTTCTCTGCGGACGATCCATGCTGCGGGATTGACCTCGATGATTGCATTGAAGCGGGCACGGAGAAGCCGAAGGCATGGGCGCAGGCGATCATCGACGAATGCAATAGCTACTCTGAAATCAGCCCTTCACTTACCGGCGTCAAGATTTTCACGGAAGGTAAAAAGCCCGGCCCCAAATGCCGGAAGGCATACGACGATGGAGAGGTGGAGATTTACGACCACGATAGATTTTTTTGCGTTACCGGCCTTGCCTTGCCCGGTACGCCCAACACTGTGAACAATGCACAGCACGCCATTGAGCATATCTACTCCAAGGTATTCGCGCCACCGCCGGCCCCGGTCAAATCAGTGACCGCGTTCAGTCTGGACGATGAGCAGATCATCGACAAAGCCAGATCGAGCAAGAGCGGGGCGAAATTCAATGGATTATTTTCTGGTGGGTTGAACGGCCATCGTTCACAGTCTGAGGCGGATTCCGCGCTGGTCTTCATGCTCGCGTTTTATACTAAAGACGCCCGGCAGATTGATCGGATTTTCCGCCGTTCCGGTCTCTTTCGAGAAAAGTGGGATGAGCGACACGGACAGAAAACCTACGGCGAAATTACCATTGAAAACGCGCTCTCCCAGGTGACGGCGCAATATGAGCCACGCGCGAGCAGGGTAACACGATCCGCAGACGCCCAGGCCCCTGATGATGGCGCACCCTGCATCCTCCTCGGCACCGATGAACACCGCGTCGCGGATGAGGTGGAGAAGGCGCTGGGGGCCGAGCCTGAGATTTATCATCGCGGTGGGGTATTGGTCCGCGTGGTCCGCGACGGCGACCGAAATGATTCTGTATCCCGGCCCGAAGGGACGCCGACGATCACACTGGCGACATTGCCTTGGCTTCGGGAGCGGATCACCCGGCGGGCGCAGTTGCGGACGGTCAAGTTAAACCGCGAAGGGGAGAGGGAAGAATTGCCGGCTCATCCCCCACAATGGTTGCCGGCGGCGCTGTTGGCGCGCGGATCGTGGCAAAGTCTTCGCCGTCTGTATGCAATCTCTGATGCGCCGATACTTCGGCCTGATGGTTCAATTCACCAGACGCCCGGATATGACCAGCAAACCGGGGTATTGTTCGATCCGGCAGCGCGATTCCCGCAAATCCCAGACGACATCGGCTTGGACGACGCCGACGCCGCCCAGGCCCGGTTGATGGACGTATTTGGTGATTTCCGGTTTGAAGCCGAGGAACACCGTGGCGCGGTCATGGCCGCCCTACTCACCCCATTGGCGCGGCACGCCTTCCGGGGACCCGCGCCGCTGTTCTTGTTCGATGCGAACGTGCGGGGGGCGGGCAAGGGCCTGTGCGCCCAATGCACGGCGGAGATTATTCTCGGCCGGTCG
>JBEKYH010000507.1:0-6498 GCA_049511115.1 Tepidisphaeraceae bacterium
CAATCCCAATTCATGCGCTAGCCCCGCGCCGGCAGGACCATAAACGCCACTGGCGTGGGCCTCGTCGAGCATGAAGACAAATGGATGTTCACGTTTTAATTTGGCCAGACCGTGGAGATCGGCGGCATCGCCGTCCATGCTGAAAATCGATTCGGTGACGACGACGCTCAGGTCATCTCCGCTCACGCGGGCCAGTCGCTTTTGCAATTGCCCGAGGTTGTTGTGCGGAAAGATGCGGACATCCAATCCGCCTGACATGAGCGCATCAAGGATCGAAGCGTGGACCAGTTTGTCGGCAAAAAAGTGAACGCCGCGGCCGCTCTGTTTGGCGATTGCCGCCAGCGTCTGGATGGCGGCGAAGTTGGCCTGGTAGCCGCTGGGGAGGAGAACGGCCGCCTCGGTTTGTTTCCACTGGGCGATTGCGCGCGCGGCCGATTCATGGGCGGGCGTGTGACCGGAAATCAACGCCGACGCACCACTGCCAAATCCGTAGTCGCCAATGGCCTTTTGGACCGCGGCGATGACACGCGGGTGGGCGCTAAGACTCAGGTAATTATTGGAGGCAAAGTTAACGTAGCGCTTGCCGTCGATTTCAACGTGCGTGGTATCGAGGGGAGAGGTCGCGATGAGGCTTCGCAGGCGGTGACTTTGGCGGCGGTCATCGAGAAGCGATTCGATAAACCGATCGAGCCGGGCGGCGGCTGTATCGGGAGTAGGGTGTGAAGAGTTGCCGGCGGCGTCGTTCAAAGGCCGTTACTCTCGCCGTCTTCGTCGTCGGAGTCTTCATCGTCATCGGCGCCGTCGCTGCCGACTGCCGCGCCAGCCGTCCCGGCCAACCGCTGCTTCATCAGACGGCCGACCTTGAACTTGACGGTGCGCTTCTCCGGCACGTTGACCGGGTCCAGCGTCTTGGGGTTTTGCGCTTTGCGCGCTTTTCGCAATTTGGTCTCAAAAACCCCAAAGTCACGGAACTCCAGGCGGTTGCCTTTGCCCAGCTCCAGGACGATCTCGTCAAGAAATTGCTGAACAACTTTCTTGACCTGGACCCTTCGCCCGTTGGTGGCATCGGAAATCCGATCAATGAGTTCCTTCTTGGTGATGGTGGCCATAGCGCCCTCGGATAGGTTTTAACCCGCGACGGGAAATAGGCTTAATCATCATGGCCACAATTGAAACAGAATGCAAGCAGTAAATGATTTAGCGCCAAAGCAATTACGCAAAGGGCTTAAAGTGTGCCGATTTTGGCTGAAAAGTGGCAGTTTTCGCAGGATGGCAATAATCAGCGATAAACATCGCCAACGCGGTCACTTACGACGCGGCGTTCATATGTCGATTCGCCATTGAAATAGAGCTGATCGTCATTGGTCTGCACGTCGTATATCTCGGTGGAGAGGTCCTGGAACCCACCGAACGCCGCTTCGCCGCGGTCATCACGCGAAAGGTATGGCATGTAGGCATCGCCCGGAGGATCAAACGCCAGCGCGGTGGCGGGCGCCGGAGCATAAGTGCGCAAAGCCGTCGCCTCAGGCTGCGAGGCGTGCGAAGCGGCGCATCCGGAGAGAAGCGCAGATCCGGTAAGAAACGAGACGCCGAGGATTGCGGTGGCTAAGCGACACATGGGAAACTTATAGGACAAATTCGGTGCCAGCCGCACGATCATGGTTTTTCAGCGCAAATTCGCGGGATTCATGCGATTAAACGCCGCACTGCGGATTGGCAGCCCATAGGGCATGTGGCGTGAACGCAACATCGCACGGTGATGGCCGGCAACGCGCGGGGTTTCGGTGCACATCTCCGGTAAAGCACAGCGCTTGGCTCGCGCGTCCGATAACTCGAAAAATGATATGAACGCCGAGGCGCCAAGAAGCCGAGAAGACCAAATTCAGAATGTGGTTTTCTCCTCGCGTCTTCCTCGGCGTCCTGGCGTCTCGGCGTTCATTCCGCTGTATTGAAGACGAACCTATATCTGAAAATCCGGAATGAACTCGCCTCCCCTTCCGCGTTTGCGGCGGTCGCGATAAGTGAGCTTGGGAGGCTCGGCCACCACCTGGTTTTGCGGCGGGACGCTCTTGGTGATGAAGACATTGCCGCCGATCACTGAGCCGCGGCCGATGACGGTATCACCGCCGAGGATGGTCGCCCCGGCGTAGATGGTGACATCATCTTCAATCGTCGGATGGCGCTTCTCGCCGCGCAGGAGTTGGCCAAACGCTGGGGATAGAGCGCCCAGCGTGACGCCCTGATAAACCTTTACATTTTTGCCGATCTGGGTGGTCTCGCCGATGACGACGCCGGTGCCGTGGTCGATGAAAAAACTCTCGCCCAGTTCGGCGCCGGGGTGAATATCGATGCCGGTGAGGCTGTGGGCGTATTCCGTCATGATTCGCGGCAGCAGGGGAAGCTTCAGCAGATGGAATTCGTGAGCCAGTCGCTGCACGCTGATGGCCACCAGGCCTGGGTAGCAAAAGATGGTTTCATTGGTGCTGGTGGCGGCGGGGTCGCCGTCAAAGGCGGCCTGCACATCGGTCGCCAATATCGCGCGCACCGCGGGCAAACGCGCCAGGAAATCCTTCACCAGGACGGCGGCTTCATCGTCGCATTGGTGGCCGATGCCATTTTGCGCCCCAGCGGGAATCTGCAGGCGATAGCAGAGGCAGCAACGCACCTGCTCGTAGATTCGGCCGGTCAACTCGGTCAGCAATTCGTTAAGGCGCGAGGGAAGATTCTCCGTGCTCAGGCCCGGCCGGCCGAAATAGCCTGGAAAGAGTATCTGCCGAAGCCGCTCGGTCATGCCAATGATTTCGGCGCGGCTGGGAAGATAGACGCGATCCAGATGGCGCGTGCGCGGCTCGGAGAGGATACTGTCGATGAGCGATTTCGCCGCCGCGGGAACTGTTTCACTCAGCAGTTGATTGCGATCCATAACAGGTTCGGAGGTTCCGCTCCCAGAAGAAGAGATTGCACGTAAAAAAGCGGGGGTACGTCACGAAGGACGGCGGTGATGGCGGCGGAAGATTTATCCGCGGCCGCGCATACACAAGCACATTCGCATTGGCGGGAGCTGGTGCATCAGGTCAAGGATATCCCTTGCCAGCCGTGGAATCAAACCAATAATGCGCCGCCATGGACGCATTGATGGTTGGGGTTTCCGGGATGCGCGGCACAATCGGCTCTTCACTTACGCCGCGCGTCGTGGGCGACATGGCGGCGGCATTTGCGGCGTGGATCAAACGCAAACGCCCTGCCGGCGATGCAGGCGCACCGCGCGTGGTCATCGGGCGCGACAGCCGCCCCAGCGGGCCGTGGGTGCGTGATGCGGCGGTCGCGGCGCTGGTCGCCAGCGGTGTGGAAGTGATCGACCTGGACCTGGTCACGACGCCCGGCGTGGAAATGATGGTGACGCATCTCAAAGCCGACGGGGGCGTGATTATTACCGCCAGCCACAACCCGATCGAGTGGAACGGCCTGAAAATGCTCAACTCCCTGGGGATTTCCGCCAAGCGCTACAAAGTTGTGCTCGACAGCGTCAACGGCGCCGGATGCGTGCCGACGGCGACGATGCTCAGCAAGCTCGGCTGCCGATTGGTCCACCTGGGCGGCAAGCCTGATGGGCAATTTTCCCATGAGCCGGAGCCGACGGCGAAGAATCTGACCCAGCTCGCCGAGGAGGTCGTGCGACAAGGGGCCGACGTTGGGTTCGCTCAGGACCCCGACGCGGATCGGCTGGCGATCGTGGACGAAAATGGCCGCTATATCGGCGAGGAGTATTCGCTGGTGCTGTGCGCCCAGTGGCTCATGTCGCGCCCCGGGAAAACCGGTGCGGTCGCGGTGGTCAATCTCTCCTCAAGCCGGATGCTCGACGACGTGGCGCGGGCCAATGGCGGGCGCGTTGTCCGCACGCCGGTCGGCGAAGCCAACGTGATCGCGGCAATGCATCGCGAGAACGCGATCGTCGGCGGCGAAGGAAATGGCGGCGTCATCGACCCGCGCATCGTCCCCGGCCGCGATAGTCTGGTCGGCATGGCGTATGTGCTGCAATTGATGGCCGCCACCGGCAAGCAGATCAGCCAGCTTATCGCACAAATCCCGCGCTACGAGATCGTCAAGGACAAACTCCCCTGCCCGCGCCCGGCGGCCGACCGGGCGGTTGCCGCGCTGAAGGAGCACTTCGCATCGGAAAAGGTGGACACGCAGGATGGTATTCGCATTGACTGGGCGGATGGGTGGATTCACGCGCGGGCGAGCAATACCGAGCCGATCATGCGGATCATCGCCGAGGCGACGGATCAGAAGACGGCCCAGGCAAGGATCGCAGAAGTGAGGGGAATTGTGGAGGGGATTATCTAACGAGGGAGAAGACGGTTCCGCCCGTAGACCGATAGCACGTCACTTCGCTACAGCAATTTCGACATGGGCCTCGAAGCCGAGCTCGCGCAGGAGACGCTGGCAGTCTTCCCATGTGAGCCCGAAGGCTCGCGTATCCGCCAGCCCCAGGTGTGCGACTACATCGCGCACCGTTGAGGTCGCGAAATCGCCATCCATGATTTCGCGCTCGGCCCAATCGACAAGTTGCGCCAGCGACACTCGATGAAGGAGATATGCCTCGATCTGCTCGGCGACCATTTGCCGGGTGATTTGCATATGGCAATATTACACTTTGCGGTGTCCTGTATCCACCGGGAATTTCTGGTGAATTTCCACAAGCACGCGGGATTCGTCGTAAATCTCCTGCCAGAATCGAAGCGTCTTTTCGGCTGAATCGACGGTCTTCAAATAACGCGCCTTCCAGCCGTGGCGGCCCGTTACGTCCAGCCAATAGCGGCGTCCGCCACCCGCCAACTCTTCCCAATTGGGAAAGGTCCGCTCATTTTGTTCACGGCTTGCCACGGCGGGATCATACTGCGCTCGCGGTTTCAGGTGCAGCTCGTAATGCGCGGTCGAGGTATTTATTGGAGGCTAGAAAGTGGAGGCGCCCACCCGACACGCAAGCAGCCTCGCGAGGCTAAACTCCGCGTTATGAGAATCCGCAATCTCAGTACTGTCGCTATACCTAAAGCGCTATGGCATGAGCTTGCCTCGATCATGAAGGTTGGCAACAACCTACCGGGTGCGATGGCAGACGAGTTTGGAATTTACGGCGCGTGCCATTCACTCAGTGTCACCGTGCGGCCGAGTCGATATGTGCCGGAAGGAAAAGTGACCACCACCGGCACTTACACGTAGGGTCGAATAAGCCTTTTCCCATGTCACCACTGCAATGCTGGATCCCTGACGCACGTGTTCCTGCATGAACTAGTCCACGCATGGTTTCATCAATACCACGACAATTTGGATCGGGAATTCCCCTCCTGCGACCTTGCGGAACGATTCGCCGATGCCGGATTCGCCACGCTAGGCGGCAAACGCCGAGATCGGAACGTGTGCGGTTCGTTTCGTCTGCCTGCTGAAGTCGCGGCAAAGAAGCTTGCTGCGTTCCAGCAACTCGCCCACCCTCTCCTGCAAAGCCGATCGGGAAATGTGCTGGGATGGCAACGCCCAGAGTGGTCGTGAACAGCCGGACGGCGCGATCCGTCAAGCACGCCACCTTTGACAATGTCACCCTTGACAACCCTACAATGTAGGGTATTATATTTTATGTGAAGCTGACGCTCGCGCAGACCGCCACATTTGCTTCCCTTTGGAAGCACTGGCGGTTAAGCGACGACGATTTGCGCGCCTTGGAGCGCCAGGTGATGGAGAATCCGCACGCGGGCAAGGTTCTGCGCAATACGGGCGGGGTTCGTAAGGTCCGTTTTGCACCAGCATCGCGGGGTTCCGGCAAGAGCGGTGCGTTCCGCGTTTGCTATTTCTATTTTCCGGCCCGTGAAATTATTTTCCTCGTTCTGATATTCCCCAAGAACGAGCAGCCGAATCTGACGGCCGAACAGGAAAAGGCGTGCCGGATGCTGGCGAGGCAGATCAAACTGGAGATCGGCGCCTGATAGCGGAGTTCGGGAATCATGTTTAGGCAAAAGGAGTTCACCATGCGAAAGCCAACAAAAGAAACCCTGGGTGACTTGCTGGTCCAAAGCCTCACCGAAGTTCGTGACGGCCTTCGCGGTCGGCCCGGCAAGCTGACGATGCGAACTATCGAGATTCCCGACCCACCTCGATATCGCGCGACGGCGGTCCACAAGCTTCGGGACCATCTCGGGCTCAGCCAGGGAACCTTCGCCAAGTTGGTCGGTGTCTCCCGCAAACTAGTCGAGGCGTGGGAGGCCGGTACGCGAATTCCCTCTCCGATGGCCTGCCGGCTCCTTGACGCGATTGCGCGTAATCCATCGCTGTTCGTCCAGGAACGTCCAACGGCAGCGTGATGCGGGAATGCTTAGCGTAATTCCAAATTTGACACCCAAATCCCCCTCATTCCCCCGCCGAAATTCGCCGCCTTCTTGGTATCATGCCGACGGCAGCCAGAAGGAGAAACGAATGTACCATCGCGCAGTCTCGGTATTCCTC
>JBEKYH010000508.1:0-3463 GCA_049511115.1 Tepidisphaeraceae bacterium
AGCGGTGCATCCGCTATGCGTTTGAGTATGCCCGCCAGTTCGGGCGCAAGAAGGTGACGCTGGTGGCCAAGACAAATGTGCTGCGTTTCGCGCATAACCTGTGGCTGCGCGCGTTCGAGGAGGTCAAGGCGGAATACTCAGGGATCGACACCGATTACCATCACGTCGACGCCTGCACAATGTACATGGTGACCAAGCCCAAGATTTATGACGTGATCGTCACCACCAACATGTTCGGCGACATCATCACCGACCTGGGCGCCGCGATTCAGGGCGGCATGGGGATGGCCGCCAGCGGGAACATCAATCCCACGCGCCAGACGGCCAGCATGTTTGAGCCGGTGCATGGCAGCGCCCCCGACATCGCGGGAAAGAATTTCGCCAATCCGATCGCGACGTTTTTGTCGGTGGCCATGATGCTGGATTTCCTGCACCAGCCGAAAGCGGCCGCCGCCATCAGCGAAGCGTGCAAAGCCGTCGTAGCCGATGCGAAAAATCACACCCGCGATCTGGGAGGAACGGCGACGACAACGCAGGTGACGGAGGCGGTGGTGGGGAAGCTGATGTGATGACAACGCCCCGTATCCGTATTCCCCCGCCCCCGGTATTTCCGGGGGCGGGCCGGGGAGGGGGCTGATTTTTAACTCGCCGTTCGCCCTAAATCCGCGCCGCCGGCATATCCGCCGGCGCTTGGGGCGCTTTGGCCGTTCGCGGCTTGGGAACCAAGCCCAGGATGTCCTCGGACCACGCGCGGGCCAGTTCTGCAGCGGCCGGCGCGCTCGCTAAAGCTCCGCCGGGTTTGTGCGGCGCGTTGCCGTCGAATAGCTCGCAGATCAGGCCCAAGCCCGGACCTTCGATATAGCTCATCGGACCGCGCAGGAACTCGCGAGCCAGGCTCAGCGCGGCAGGCGTTCGCCCTTGCGCCTTGATGGTCGCCGTCACCAGCGGGCCAAGCAGCCATGGATAGGCCGAACCCTGGTGATACGCGTGGTCGCGCTGCACGACGTTGCCGCGGTAGTGGCCCTGGTAGCCCGGATCGTGCGGCGACAGCGTGCGCACGCCAAACGGCGTGAGCAGCTCGTTCACCACGATATCGATGACCGCGGAGAACCGCTCCGCCCACAGCACTGGATACGGCAGACTCACCGCGAAAATCTGATTGGGCCGCACCGACGCATCGGCGCCGTTTTCATCCACCACGTCATAGAGGCAATCGAGTTGTTCGTTCCAGAAGCGCCGATTGAACGCCTGCCGCACGGAATCGGCCAGATCATTCAGATCACGGGCGCGGCCGGCCGTTCCCAGGCGGGTGTGCAGATCGGCGGCGATGCGCACCGCGTTGTGCCAGAGGGCGTTGATTTCTACCGCCTGCCCGTGCCGCGGAGTGATCACCTGATCCACCAGCTTGGCATCCATCCATGTCGTCGGCGTGCCTGCCATGTGGGAACGGATGATTCCGTCGGAATCGGCGATGATCCCCAGCCGCGTGCCGCGGCGGTAGTTGTCGATGATGGCATCGACCAGCTCGAGCATCTGCCGGCCGGTCGCGTCGTCGCCGGTGTACTGCAGGTACTGATGCAGCGCGTTGACGAACCAGAGGGAAACGTCCGCTCCGTGATAAATCGGGTTCGACGAATCCTCCGGCAATTCAGACGGCAGCACGCCGGCGTCGGCCAGAAGTGCGGTGGCTTCCAGAAGCGACTTGGCCTCATCAAAACGGCCGGGAACAAGAAGCAAACCGGCCAGCGAAATCATCTCGCCGCGAACTGAGGGGGACGACCAATGGTAATGCGTCGAGACCGCCGTCGCGGGCTTGCCGCTGATGCCCGACTCGATATTGAGCACATGCGGCTGACCGGCGCATTCGAGTTCAACCAGTTCTTTTTTCTCGCTCGCCGTCGCGCGATTGCTTTGCGTCGCGACACACGACGGCTGACCCGCGGCGATATTGATCACGCGGTCCAGATCAATCGTGTCTATCGAGCAGACGACATGCGCCGTCTGCCCCGGCGAGAGCTTGCGGCGGATAAGCCCCGGCATCCACAAATCTTCCAGGCCCGCATAACCGCGCTCCTGCTCGCGGCGGTAAATCGTATTGAGGTACCAGACCGGGGCATCAATGAAGTTCCCGTCGTGGGCGATGAAGACCTCCGGCGTGCGCGCGGTGGCGCCGATGCGGACCTGCGTATCATCCCGGAACTCCGCCTTGAGGCGGCCGTTCCATTGGTACATCAGTTCGTGAATTGGGCGCAGGGCCAGGAGAGGGCGGAGTTCCAAATCAACGCTTGCCGCTCCGGCGAGAAGCGTATAGCTGATGCAGACGGTGTTTTCGCCGGGCAGGATGCGCAGGCTCTTTTCCAGCGTGAATCCATCCGCTTGAAATGCCCAGCGCGGAAACGGCTCGGGGCTGAAGGCGCGCAAAAGTCTGAACCCCTGCGGCTGGATCGTCTGGTTGTATTCGTTGGTGGCCAACTCAACGGCCCGCGAGCCCGCGATGACCGTCTCGTCGACGCGCGACAGAATCACCAGCCGGCGCACCGGAGGCGCCATGGCGGCAACAAGCAAGCCATGATATTTGCGGCTGTTTAGCCCGCAAATGGTGGACGAGGCATATCCGCCCAGGCCGTTGGCAACCAGCCATTCCCGCCCGATCAGGTCTTCAAACCCCAATGATTCAACGGCCACTCGTTCCATACCATGCCTCCTTGCCCGCTCTCTTATCAGAAAGCTGGCGCCGCCAAGAATAACCTACGCGGGCAAAGCCTCCGCGGATGGCGCACGCCTTGTAAATTCCTTGCCACCAGCCCTACGAAGCCAGCCCCATTAAACCGGGTCTTCTAAGCCGGCCCGTTCAAGCCGGCCCGTTCAAGCCGGATCGTTCAAGCCGGATCGTAACCACAGCCGCCCAATGGATGACATCGGCAAATTCGGCGCATCGCCCGCCATGAGCCGCGAATCGCGCCATAACGTCCGATAGCGTCAATGGCATACTGGCTGCAAGTCGGCTGAAACCGGCAGCGCCCGCCCATGAGCGGCCCTAAAACCACCCTATACAATAAAACGATGCGAATAAGCAGCCACGCCATCACGCCGCATTATATCCAATGTTAGGCCTCCCAGGAAACCTAATCTACGCCATTTTCCATGCGATTTGGTGCATATTATCGGGCATGCGGCTGCGCCGCGAGAAAGTAGAGCGGTAGAGAGTAGAAAGCAGACCGGCCAATGGGCGATCCCGGGGAACTTAGCGCCGAATGGGATTTTGAAACCTGTCAGCCGGGAACCACGGGCTGCCGCAGACGGCGAGGAAACGGCAGCGGTCCTGTCCTGGCATAGTCACGCTCAGCAGGTTCGAGCCGCTGACGTGAGCTTGGGGGTATTAGCCCTGGCCGTAGTCGGGAATTCTTCCGATGGAGAAAAATCAAATGCAAATTGAACCGCGGAGGCGCAGAGTTCGCAGAGA
>JBEKYH010000509.1:0-3444 GCA_049511115.1 Tepidisphaeraceae bacterium
CCGTGCATTCGAGGCCTCCCCGCCCGCGCAGATAATCGTCGCACAAAAGCAAACTCGCGACGCCCGCCGCCGTCAGCGTGACGGTCGGCGGATAGTTATTTCGGGGCTGCGCGTAATAACTCCACGCTCCCGTATTGAGCTGATGCCCGCGCCACGCCGCATCGACTGCCGCCCAATATTGATCCGGGACTTCCAGCCCCTCTTCCTCCAGCGCCCAGATACCGAGCACGCCATATTGGCTGACACTCTGATCATAAACGTGCGTCGGGTCCTGCCCCATGCCGTTGACGAGGTAGCCATACATCCCGCGCGCCTCGCCGACGGCTTTGAGCCCCGCCAAAAGCAGCCGCCCGTCACGCAAAACGCCCTCTCTTGTCGCAGTGTCCTGGGGGAGATAGCTCCAGACTTGCGACCGCAGTCCCAGGGCATAAATGCCGCGAATATCGGCCGTCTTCAGGAATGAAATCGCCGGCGCGAGTTTAGAGTCGCGCGGATTATCGCCGGTCGAAAGAAGGGCGTACGTCACCAGCGCCGTCAGCCCGCCCCATTGCCCCCCGGTTGGCTCCCAGGCGTCCTTTCCCGGCACCGGAGCTTCGGAATCCTCCCACGTGCCCTGAGCATTTTTGTGCGAATAGAGATACGCCTTGGCCCGGTCGATTGATTCTTGGATCTTCGCGATTGATGGAGCATCGGCGGGCGTCGCGCCTGACGCCTCGCTCGGGGTGATATGAAAAACAAAAAACGGCAGAGCTACCCAGACGATGCAGCGCCCCGGCCAGACGATCCAGCCCGCCGGCTTGGACCGATTTGGCGTCAGTTTCCGCTCCACAAATACATCGGACGCGGAGCGAGGAGATTGATCAATTGCCTCAGGTCGATGTTGACGCCATTCACGTTGACGGTCTTGGACGGCGCCGCGGCCGATTCCTGGCGGGTCAGATTGGCGATCGCATCGGGATCGAGAAGCTGTTGGATCAGCGGCGCAGGCGTGTAGCGCACCACCTTGGCGCCCTTCACGCCCGCCGTTGTGGCGGCGAAGTCGTAGGCGTCCTCGGCGTATCCGATCTTGTCGATCAGCCCGTATTTCAGGGCGTCGTCCGCCATATAAACCCGGCCGTTGAAAATCTCCGGGTCGCTCTTGAGCCTCGCCCCCCGCCCATCCTGCACGACCTTCTTGAACTGGGCGAATGTGGCGTCGATCAGCCCCTGCAGATAGGCCTGATCCTTGGGATTTTCCGGCTGGAACATCGAACCGGCGTTTTTGTATTCACCTTCGGTGTCGTGGATGGTGGTTTCCTTGATGCCGTATTTGCTGAACAGGTCGGACACGTTAAACCGCGGCATCAGGACGCCAATGTTGGCGGTCATCGTCGCGGGCTCGGCGAAAATGTAATCGGCCCCACATGCGACGTAATAACCGCCGCTGGTCGCCATGCCGCCCATGGTGACGACGACGGGAATATTCTGGCCCTTGGCCTTGGCGTTGGCTTTGAACTGCATCAGGCGATGGTGCATCGCATCCGCGGCCGACGCCGAACCTCCCGGCGTGTCGATGGCCAGGACAATCGCCTTGACGGAGCTGTCGCCTTCGGCGGCGGTCAGGAATTTATCAAATTGCGAGGCGGTATCGTCGGTCATCAGATCTGTCACCACGGGAATCACCGCGACGGTCGAATCAGAAGTGCTGTCGACGACAGTGACCTGTCCGACCTTGGGGTGGGGCGCCCCGATCGCGCCGAGAATAATCAGATTAAGTCCGATCAGATCAAGCAGGACGATCAAAAGGATCGCCCCGACGATAAAGCGCAGGATCGTGCGCTTGCGCCGGTGGCGCGGGAACATGGGGCCGAATCCACCCGGACCCATTGGAAAAGCCCGCGGCGGCGGCCCCCCCGGCGGCATCCACCCGCCCCCCGCGCCCGGCGGCGGTGGCGGCGCAAAAGCGCCGCTGGGATCAACAGGACCTTGGCCGGGTGGAAGCGATTGAGTCATGGCGGTTGTCCAAGGATTATAACCATTTGCGGGCGGAAGGCACGAGTGGATTTTGAAGGGTGGATTCCGAAGGGGTTGTCAGCGTAAATCAACGTACCGCTGTCAATCGGCGTACGCGGTCCGCGAAAGGGCGGAAGCCCTTGGGGCAACGTTCGGCGATGGTATCGAGATCGGCTTTGCTCGCAACTTCGGCGTACATGTCTCTAAGATCAATGTTCTTGCCGCTTGCGTCGCGAAGTCGGGTGCATTCGGATTTGGGATCCTTGATTTGCTCGGGATCGGGTTGTCGCGGAATCGTTGTACCCAGGACGGTGCTCAATGCGGAATCGTCGGCCAAAATCCAGGCGTCGAAGGTTCGGATGGCGACACCGAAGGCGCGGCGGCAGTTCGACAGGGCGTAATCCTGAGCTTCTGACAAATCCGAAGATCGCTTGGGGTCATCATCTTGATCGATCACCAACACGATTCCGTCGAACCCGTTGTCGCGAGCGTACCTCATCCACATCACTGCCCGCTTGAAACACCCACGGCCCTTTCCCCTGAGGCGGAGCAGTTCGCGGCTGTCGCTCACCTTCCTTTTCTTGCATGTGAAATCGCCAATCAATCCGTGAAGGAGGTTTTCCAACGCACCCGGAGAAACACCATCGCCAAGTTCGGAAGGCCCCTCGGACACGATCAGCAGATTCATTTGGCGGGTTCCTCCGACGGCGCCTCGGCACCGTTGGCGATCTCGTCGATGTCGTTCACCCACAATTCGCCGAGGGAGAAGATACTTAGCTGGCTCTTGATCGACGGGTATTTTGACAACGGGTGCACCGATACCGACCCATCCGCATCTTTGCGGCAAAGTGTGACGTCTTCAGGTTGGAAGTCATCGAGGACGTAAGGCGAATGTGTGGTCATGATGACTTGCGTGTGCGACTGGCCATTCACTATGTCACGCAAGATCTTCACGATGTTTTGCAGGAGGGGGGGATAAATGCCAGTCTCAGGTTCTTCAATCAAAAGCACTCGCGGTGGCTGAGGTGAATGCAATATCGCTAGATAAGCGAGCGCCAAGAGAATGCCGTCAGACAACTGGGATGCAGGCACGGGTGTCGGTGAGTTCGAAAATGAAATGCAGATTTCCTTACCCCAACTCGTTGGTTGAACAGAGCGCGATGGAGTAGCTTCTGAGTCTACTACTGCTGATCTTGCTCGCTTGAGCTTAACCTGAGTGATTTGAGGGAAGATGAGCTTGAGCCTCTTCTCCAACAATTCGAATGCGGAGTGATCGCCGCCGAGAAGTTCATCTAAACAAATAGCGAGGCCAAATCCCGACGAGCTCATCTGCACGCCGCGCTGCGGATCGTAGGCTACGGGAGTGGCTAGCTGCCGCGGACTAAAGCGATAGTAGCCAGCGCCCGCGAGCGCAGATTTTGCCCACTGAATTGCCGGCCCGCCAAAAGGGGT
>JBEKYH010000510.1:0-3425 GCA_049511115.1 Tepidisphaeraceae bacterium
CATTCACGCCGACGAATTTGATGCGGCGGTTTGCGGAGACACCCTTTCCCTCCGCTGCCGCGGGCTGGCTGACTGTATCATTTGTCATGCGGAAATTCCTAGCTGTTTTGGATGAGGCCTTCCCCTGTCCGCCGCATCAAAGATGAACCCACAAAGGTTACGCGGACTCAACGCCTCGAAAGACGCTAGTCAATTGTATCAGGGGTTTCGTCTAAACTCTAATCGGAAATACCGATTGTTTATTTAGACAAAATTTGGATGAACTTTGGGTTAGAGGGGGGAAGACGCCGCTCAATAGCTGTTGCGGAACTCATTCCGTGCAGAATCGGAATCCATGACCAGCGCCCAGGTGCACTTTCCCTCCGGTCCCGGCCATATCACCACGCGGGGATGGAAGTTATCGTGCCAGAGGGCTAAGGGGCTTTCGGTCGTGTCGTGGAACGACGCCGGCACGCCGATCCTGGCGCCGTCGAATTGGTAGAGCGTGTAATGAAGGTCGCTCGCCTGCCAGCGCGTATACGCCGCGGGGATTCCGTCGATGGTGCAGACGCCTCCGCCTTGCAGAACCAGCGGGTCGCGCGGTTCCAGCATCATCACGGGGAAAGTCAAATCATGGCCCTTAAGAGCCGCCTCGATCCGGGCCGCATCGGGACCGGCAACTTCCGGAGCACTACTCGACTCATGATACGCGATCGCCTCCTGCGATATGGTCATGGCCAGCGAATCCGGCAGCGCCTGCGGTCCCCCCAGCGTGCCTGCCGAAGTTCCCCAATTGTAAAGGTAAATCGCCGCGACAACTCCAGCGGCCAATATCGCGCACGCCGCCGCCGCTTTCCAGATCACCGGCCGCGCCAAGGCCTGTTTCCACCAGGGATCAATCGCCAAGGGTGAATCGGGAAGGCGAAGCAACCGCTCTTCAAGGTCCGGAGGCATGGGAATATCCCCCATCTGAGTAAAAATACGATCGTTCTCCCCCAGCAGTTCCCGCCAGAACTGCTGTCCCTGTGAATCCATCAGCTCAATCTCGCGCTCCAGCGCCTTGCGGCGCGAGTCCGCCGGCGGAAGATGAGCCAACTCCATCAGGCGTTGAAATTGCGCGTCTTTGTCGCTCATAGCCGTACGTCCTCTTTGCCATGCGCGGCTGGGTTGGCGTTGCTTGGATGCCGCAAGTGCCCCATGGCCGCCCGCAACGAATGCCGCGCGCTGTCCAGCCGCGACAGCACCGTGCCGATGGGGATGTGAAGCGATTCCGCGGTTTCACGGCAGGTTCTTCCCTCCTGGAAGACCATCAGAAATGTCTGGCGAATATTGGGGCTCAGCACCGCGAGCCCCGCCGCCAGCCAGTCCTGGTCGGCCAATGTCTCCAGGGCCGGGCGGACAGTGTCGGAAGGATGATGGTCTGAGCTTTCGGCAAGCGCCTGCGTCTGGTGGTGATGGCGATTGTCCCGCCGGTAATGGGAAAAGCGATAGCGGAGAATTTGAAACAACCAGGCCCTCGCCCGGGCCGGGTCTTTCTGGCGGGCGATCGATTTCCAGGCCTCCATAAACGTTTCCTGCACAAGGTCTTCGGCGATTTGGGACTGGCCGCTCAGGCGCAGCGCGTAGCGGTACAGTTCGGGAGCGTAAAGGCGCACCCACTGCTCATAGAGCCGGCGATGTGATTCCGTCTGATTCATGAAAGCCGGGCGTTTTTCATCGCTTAAGGCGGAATTTATCGCGCCGCCCAAAACGTCTCGCCCAGCTAACGAAACAACCGGCCGCGAATGTGCAATATTCCAACCATGACTGTCGGCCACGCCTGGTTCCTCGGCTCTCCGGAAGACACGATTTCAGCACCGAAAACCCGGCATTTCCCCGGGGGCTCGCTCATTGCGGCTCATCCAATGCGAATGTTTCTTCGTCTTGAAGTGACGCCGAAGCGCCGAATTATTCGGATTCGGTTATTTTGATGGCAAATAGGGCGTCGTTACGACGGTGCTTTCCCCTTAACCGTCAATCGCACCGGATGCCCAAACCAGGCATGGGTGCCGCCGCCGTGCATATCCTCCAGCACCTTGGCCACCTGGGCCATGTTGGCTTTGTCATCCACCCAGCCGTTGTTGAGGTCGGGGAAATCAATCGCGCAGTTTTCGCATTTGCCGGTATGGGAAAACCGGATCGGGCACCAGAACGACTCGACGTTTCGCAGCATTTCCGTCCCCAGCGACCAGATCCCGGTCATCCAGTCACAATAAAGGCACCAGATGAGGTCATGCCCCACAAGGCCGGCGAATTTATGCCGGGAAACCCGCACCCATTGTGATCCCTTGTATTGCGGAAACCCTGTCAGGCAGGCGATCAGCGGATAAATGAAAATCTCCGCCATGCGCACGATCCAGAACATGGGGGTGACGATCGCCGTCAGCCAGATGGCGACGTGATTCTGCCAGCGGCCAATCAAGCGGTTGACGACTTTCACGATCCGCGGCCCGCGAACGGCCTCGGGGTGGGCCCTCTCGTGCAAATAAACCCACGCCAATACGCCGATCACCTGGCCGGCAACGCCGCCAAAAAACCCCGCCCAGTGGGCGGCGATCGGGCCGAGAATGATCGGGGCGACCGTGAAATAAGTCACCAGAACATCCAGCCCGGGAGCGCGGCAGAGCCAGGCGGAGAGTTGTTGTCCGGGTTCGCCGAGCGTGGGGATGAAATGGAGAAGCCACGCGCCGGCAAGCATCAGGGCGGTGACAATGGTCGTCGTGGCCAGGAAGAGCAGGAGAAAGTGCATGGGGGGAGTATCGCGGTTTGGGGGAGGCAAGGAAAGGCTGACACGGTGACAGGGTGACAAGGTGAGGGGGTGACCCGGATAACCCGAGGCAGTCGCCGAGTGGGATTTTGAAACCTATCAGCCGGGAACCACGCTTGCCGCAGACGGCGAGGAAACGGCAGGCGTCCTGTCCTGGCATACTCACACGCAGCAGGTTCGAGCCGCTGACGTGAGGTTGTGGAGTCTTCACCTCCAGATCGTATTCGGGAGTTATCCGATTGAATCAAACCAAAGAAATAAGACTCACCACCCGGTCGCAGTAGCGACCTAGAGGACGCAGAGGGCACGGAGGAAGAGGTTAAAATGGACTCTTTATTCTACCTCTGAGTCCTCTGTGTCCTCTGTGGTGAGGAATTCTTTGATTTTCTTCTTCGAACCGACGTAATGACGATGGAGCAGTCGTCGGGGGCGTACAGAGGCATCCTGCCGCGAATGACAATCGGCGTTAGCCCGGGTATTTCTGCGTTACCGAGGAGATCTGAACATCGGAGTTCAGTTCTAGCGCGGTGAAAATCCGGGTGGGGATGCACGCGAAATCGGATAGTCCTCGTTCTGCTTTCTTGTCGTCCTGAACTCATATGCCTGGATGAGCGCTCTCCCCGCTCCGCGAATCGATCGG
>JBEKYH010000511.1:0-3419 GCA_049511115.1 Tepidisphaeraceae bacterium
GGGAGCGCCGGTAAGAACCCGCGTTGACGACAAGGGGCGAACGACAGTTGCTCCCGTCAACGAAACGGCATTGCGCGGGCGCATTGCCCGCGTGGCCAAGTTCTACATGAGCGTCGGCAAGGGCCGGTTTGTGTCCGTCTCCCCACCATTGGATGTAGTGCGGGATATTCTGGCCGTGGACATAAATGAACACGCCCGGCGCGCCGGGTTGGCAGACTTCCCAACGCTGGATGCAGTGACCGCCATTCCGGTCATTCGGCCGGACGGGAGCATTATTAGCGCCACTGGTTATGACCCGGCGACGCGGCTGTACTACGCTCCAGCGGCCAATCTGAACATGCCGCCCGTTTCCCAGTCACCAACGCCAGACGACGTGCGCAAAGCTGTAGGATGGATAAACGAGGCAATCGGAGAGTTCCCCTATGAAACGGACGCGGATCATGCCAACGCAATCGGCACCCTGATTACGCCAGCGATACGACAGGCCATCGACGGTAAATCTCCCTTGGCGGTCGTGGACGCGCCCCAGGCCGGCACGGGCAAATCTCTATTCGCCGAAGTCCTTGGAAGCATCGTCACTGGAGAGTTTCCCGCCATGATGGGAGCGCCGGCCGATGATGCTGAGTGGCGGAAGCAAATCACGGCAACGCTATTGACCGGCCCTACCGTCATCGTCATCGACAACGTGGAAGGCACGCTGACGTCGCCAAGTTTATCGAGGGTATTGACGGCCAATAGCTGGAGCGACCGCATTCTTGGATTCTCCCAACAGGTGACGCTGAACCAGCGGGCGACTTGGATCGCCACGGGTAATAACGTCCAAATCGGCGGCGACCTTCCGCGTCGATGCTATCGCATCCGATTGGACGCGAAGACTGCCCGGCCGTGGCGCGGTAGATCATTCCGCCACCCGGAGCTACATCAATGGGTTGCCGAGAATCGCGGCCGGCTCGTTTGGGCGATCCTCACGCTCTGTGGCGGCTGGTATGCCGCCCGCTGCCCATCGGCCAATACCCCGATCATTGGGAGCTTTGAATCGTGGAGTAAGGCGGTCGGGGGTATTCTCCAATTCGCCGGCATCCGGGGGTTCCTCGGCAACGTGGAGCAGTTGTACGAAGACGCCGACGACGGATCGGCCGAGTGGGAGGCGTTCCTACGGGTCTGGCACAGCCGCTTCGGCGGCGACGGCGTTTCCGTCGCTGAGATTGTAGATGAACTGCAAGCCGATACAGGTAGCGCCTTACGGGATGCGCTCCCGGACATCTTGGGTGGGTTTGTCGTCTTGCAGCCAGCGTCCTTCGCGCAGTCGGCGCGGTTCACCATAAAGGACTGTGGCAAATTCAAGATTCGCCTTGGGAAGCAACTAAAACAGCGACTTGGGCGACGATACGGCGAGGACGGCCTGCACCTCGGCAAGACCGACGACACCCATTCCAAGGTCGCCGTTTGGCAGGTTCATTTTGCGGGGAGTGCGGGGAATCGCGGGGGTGTTCCTAACCCAACGCGGTGCGCGGATTCTGATCTTACTGAAATTCCTGAAGGGGATTTGACTGAATACACTCCCGCCACTACACGCACCCCCCGCAACGGCGAGCTTTTCACCACCGACGGCAACGACGCTGCGCGTTTTGGCCTACCGGACGTTGCACAAGATGGGGGTAATCCGTGAGTACCATCCCTACCACGCCGAAAGGCCCCGATGATGGCGACTGGCCGCTTATCTTTCGCGCCGTCGGCCCTGGCCCTTCCCCGGAGATTCGCATCCGGCAATTACTCAAATTCGCATTGCGTCGGCTGGGCTTAAAATGCATCGGCTATCAAGTCAGACAACCCCAAGCGCCGGCCGAGCCGCGAGAGGTGCAGGGGTGAGGCGCGCAAAGATTACCGGATTGGACGAAGGAAATAATACTTGCAATCAGTACAAGTATCGTGTAGGATGATGCCATGCCACGAAAACTCTTGCCCCTGACTGAGCAGATTCAACAGGCCATCGACACCAGCGGAATGAGCCGCTATCGCGTTTGCAAGCTGATCGGCCTGAGTGAATCGACGATGAGCCGATTCATGTCGGGGCAAACGGGCCTGTCGTGCGCCGTGCTGAACAAGCTGGGCGAACTGCTGGGCCTGCGGATCGTGGCGGACAAGCAAGCGGCCCCCCAGGGCCAAAGGACGGTGACAAGTGGCCAGCATCGGAAATGACGCGGGCGGGCGGAAACGCATCTTGTTTGTGGCCGGCGACGGCACCCGCAAGACAATCCGCCTCGGCAAACTGTCCCAACGGCAGGCCGAGGCGTTCAAGGTCCGCGTGGAAGCACTGATCGGCCAAGCAATCACCGGGGCCGTCGATGATGAAACAAGCCGGTGGGTTGCCGAGCGCGACGATGAGACCCACGAGCGCCTTGCGGCTGTCGGGCTGGTGAAGCCGAGGGAAAATGTCGGGGCCGCAAAGCTGGGCGCTTTCATCGACCAGTACATCGCGGGCCGGAATGACATCAAGCCGAATACCCTGATCGGGCTGGGGCAGGCCCGCCGCAACCTGATCGAGTTTTTCAAGGCGGATCGGACCTTGGCCAGTATCACCGAAGGCGACGCCGACGAATACCGCCTGCATTTGCTGGGCAAGGGGCTGGCCATTAACACGGCGCGGCGACTACTGGGCCGGGCCAAGCAACTGTTTCGGTTCGCCTGCCGAAAGCATTTGATCCGCGACAATCCGTTTGCCGGCATCGAATCCAACGTGCGCAGCAATCCGGCCCGCCAATTCTTCATTACGCGGGCGGACGCGGCGAAAGTGACAGCGGCCTGCCCTGATGCCGAGTGGAAGCTGATCTTCGCGCTGGCTCGCTATGGCGGCCTGCGCACCCCATCGGAAACGCTGACCTTGAAGTGGGCCGACGTGGATTTTGACAAGGGCCGGATTCGCGTGCCTTCCCCGAAGACTGAGCATATCGAGGGCCGGGCAAGCCGGATGATTCCCATGTTCCCCGAACTGCGCGCCCCGATGCTGGAAGTGTTCACCGCTGCCGAGCCGGGGACTGAGTACGTTATCACCCGATACCGCCGGCAAAACCAAAATCTGCGGACCCACTTTGAGCGGATCATCAAGTGGGCGGGCCTGACGCCCTGGCCCAAGCTATTTCACAACTTGCGGGCCAGCCGCCAAACTGAGCTTGCCGAAACCTACCCGGCACACGTCGTTTGTGCATGGCTGGGAAACACGCAAGCCGTCGCCTTGGCCCATTACCTGCAAATCACCGATGAGCATTTCGCCAGCGCCGCCGCCCCCGTCGAAACGCCCTTGGCCACGCCTGTAGACATGGTGAAAAAAAGCGGCACAGAATCCGGCACAGTAGGCGTCACTTTAGGGCCGCACCCGCAACGTAGCGCCTCAGCGAAAAGTGAAAATTCCCCAGGAAATG
>JBEKYH010000512.1:0-3419 GCA_049511115.1 Tepidisphaeraceae bacterium
CACGATGGCCAGTTCTTCTTCCTCGCTCGGATATCCAACTTGAATGTTAAACATGAACCGATCAAGCTGTGCTTCAGGAAGCGGATACGTTCCTTCCTGCTCAATGGGGTTTTGCGTGGCCAGCACGAAGAACGGCTCGGGCAGCGGATGCTGCTTGCCGCCGGCGGTGACCTGATGCTCCTGCATCGCTTCGAGCAGAGCCGCCTGCGTCTTGGGCGGCGTGCGGTTGATTTCGTCGGCCAGAATCACGTTCGCAAAAATCGGCCCGCGCACAAACCGCATCGACCGCCCCCCGGTCGTCTTGTCTTCCTCAAACACTTCCGTGCCGGTGATGTCCGCCGGCATCAGATCGGGCGTAAACTGAATGCGGCTGAATGACAGTCCCAGCGTCCGGCTCAGGGTCGAGATCAGCAGCGTCTTGGCCAATCCCGGCACGCCCACCAGCAGCGCATGCCCCCGGCAAAACATCGCGACCAGCAACTCCTCGATCACCGCTTCCTGGCCGACGATGACCTTGCCCAACTCAACGCGTAGATTCTTGTAAGCGGCCTGAAGTTTCTCGACCGCGGCCAATTCGGCCTCGGCCAGGTCTGACGAAGGGGCGTTTTCAACCTGGGAATTCATAAATTACGACTCCTCGGCGCCTAGAGACGAGCGGGTTTTGCCCGCAACCCACAACTTGTGCTATGACACTGGAGGAAACGTGCGGCACGGTTGATTTATTTCTAGCTTAATGCGGCAGTGGAGTCCAGTTAAAACAGGATGAAAGGGAATAATGCCGGAATTGCCTGAAGTTCAGACCGTCGTGACCACGCTGCGTCCGCTCCTGGTCGGCCGGATACTGGGCAATGTGCGCGTCCTGCGACAGGATGTCATACTCCCCGCCGGCACGGACATCGTCCCCCTGCTCACCGGCCGCCAGGCGACCGACATCACCCGCCGCGGCAAAAAGATCATCGTCACCCTCGACTCGGGCAACCGCTTCACCGTCCACCTGGGCATGACCGGACGCCTCACCATCCTGCCCATCAGCGCCGACGTTGCCAAGCACACCCACCTCATCATCACCGTCGGCGAGCATTGGGAACTCCGCTTCCACGACCCCCGTCGCTTTGGCGAAATCCGCTGGCTCGGCGCCACCGCCGCTTTCGATGCCGATCTGGGCCCCGAACCCCTCGACATCACCGCCGCCGAATTGTCCGTGCGCCTGCGCAAAACCCGCCGCGCCATCAAATCCGCCCTCCTCGACCAGCGCCTCATCGCCGGCCTGGGCAACATCTACGTAGACGAAGCCCTCCACGCCGCCGCCATTCATCCCCTCACGCCGGCCAACAAGGCAACCTCGGCACAAACCGCAAAACTCACCCGCGCGATCAAATCCACCCTCCACCGCGCCCTGCGCCACAAAGGCTCCACCCTGCGCGATTATCGCGACGCCGAGGGAAACTCCGGCGATTTCCAGAAACTCCACCGCGTCTACGGCCGCGAAGGCCAGCCGTGCTGGAAATGCGGCACGCCAATCAAGCGGATCGTGATCGGGGGAAGATCGTCGCATTTTTGCCCGGAGTGTCAGGCGCGCGGCAAGAAGCGTGCGACACGGCGACACAACTCCTAACTGGCGTCCGGTAAGCGCGCAGACTCTTGCGTTCTGGTCCCCTCTCCCTGTACGCAGGGAGAGGGCTAGGGTGAGGGTTCTTTCTCGCTATTTCCGCAGACACTGCTACCCTTGTCGGCTACAATTGCCCGGCGCGGATGCGGGCCTTCATCCAGGAGTCGCTATGATTCTCGCCAGGGAGCCGGTAATGGGACGATTTTCCGTCGAGGTGGACCTTTCCAACCACAAGGACCTCTTCCGCGCCGAGGCCGGTCTAATCACCCCCGAGCAGGTCCGGCGCGCTCGCGTGCGAGGCGTCGTCGACAGCGGCGCCACTCGTCTGGTTATCCCTTCCTCTATCGCGCAGCAGCTTGGCCTGGAAACGGCCGGCAGCACACAGGTTCGCTATGCTGACGGTCACACCGCCGAACGGACGATTGTGAAAGACGTTCACCTCGCCTATGGCGGGCGAGAGAGTGTTTTCAACGCCATCGTTGAGCCGGCTCGCGAATCCACTCTAATCGGCGCGATCGTCCTTGAGGACCTCGATTTTCTGATTGACTGCGGTGGGACGCGCCTGGTGCCTCGCGATCCGAAACAGATCATCACTGAAATCGAATGACCCCACTGAACAGCCTTAGTCCAATTCCAATTGATGAACCTGATTGATCCAATCGAACGTGACGCCAGCGGCCAAGAGCGGCACAAATCCCAGCAGAATGAGCAGAATCACCAGTATGCGGATGCGCCTCGATTTCCAGCCGAGGGTCAACGCGATCGCCGAAAGCAAGAGCGTTTGCAGCAGCGCCGCCGCTCCGCCGACGAGGTTTGTGTAGGGGAGGGTTGAGCGGAAATGCGAACCGGGCGAGATGCTCCATAATTCGGAGAAGTTTGAATAGACCAGAATCGCGGCGGTGATCACGTTGATGCCGGCGCTGATGCAGACGATGACCATTGCCGACCTCACCGATGGAGGCTTGGGGGCGCGTGAATCCGCGGTAACGGCTGGGGCTTCCATCAATGCCGCACCTCTCGGACGAGGGCCAGAAATTCGTTAACGGATTCGTCTTCGGGCCAGGCAATCGTCAGCTTCGACAAATCGGAGACGGGCTTTACCCCTTGTTCCCGCGCCAACTCCTCCACCGATTTGCCAATTCGGAAATCCGGCTGTGCCGTTTCGACTTCAACCCGGACGCGCGTGCCATCGGGCAGCGCTACTGGCGAGTCCAGCACCACAACTCCATTTTTGACCCGTCCACGATAGGCCACCAGCCACCTCACTCTCACGACACACGTTGCCAGCATTATACCTCTGGGGACACGTCCCAAAAACGCAACCGCCGGTAGATCTCCCCCGACAACCCGGACCCTTTAGCCATGACCCTGATCCGCTTGTGCCGCAACGTCCCGCGCGGGAATATCCGCGCATGGAAAAATCCAACTGGCGGCGGATTCTGGGAGCGGCTTTAATGTCAACAATTCTCGGTGAATTTCTCACCTCACCATCCTCCGCCCAACCCACCACCCAGCCCTCCGCCGGCTACGTCTTCACCTATTTCCTCAATAACGGCGAAGACGGCCTCCATCTCGCCATCAGCACCGACGGCCTTCATTGGCAAGCCGTCGGCAACGGCCAGAGCTTTCTCAAGCCCACCGTCGGCAAGGAGAAACTCATGCGCGACCCGTGCGTACTCCTCGGGCCCGACGGCGTCTACCGCATGGTCTGGACCGACTCGTGGACCGACCGGACCATTGGTTACGCCTCCAGCACGGACCTGAGTCACTGGTCGGCAGAAACAGCGGTTCCGGTCATGGCGTCGGAGCC
>JBEKYH010000513.1:0-3390 GCA_049511115.1 Tepidisphaeraceae bacterium
TCGCCCGGGCCCAACAGCGCGCGAACCGCGTCACGGTCGGCCTTGTAGGGGGAGATAAACGCGGTGAGCGCGATCGTGCCCGATTCGGTGAACAGCTTGGCCACCTCGCCGATGCGGCGGATATTCTCGGCGCGATCGTCTGGGGTAAACCTGAGGTTGCTGTTCAACCCGAGACGGATGTTGTCGCCATCAAGGCGATAGGCCAGCTTGCCGAGATCGAGCAGGCGTTTTTCGACGAGGCAGGCGATGGTGCTTTTGCCGCTGGCGGACAGTCCTGTGAGCCATAGCGTCACGCCGCGCTGCTTGAGAAGCTTCTCGCGGTCGGCGCGCGACACGGTTCCTTCGTGCCAGGTGAGATTGCCGTCGTTTCGCGGAGGCAGGGGCTATTCCTCCTCGAACAGCGGTGTGCTGAGATAACGCTCGCCAAAGCTGCACATGATGGTGACGATCAGTTTCCCCTTGTTTTCCGGGCGTGCGGCGACTCTGGCGGCCGCGGCGACGTTTCCGCCGGAACTGATGCCGCCGAAAATGCCCTCCTCCTTGGCCAGCCGCCGCGCCCAGGCGAAGGCTTCGTCGTCGGAGATTTGGATGACCTCATCAACAATCGCGGTGTGCAGATTGCCGGGGACAAATCCCGCACCGATGCCCTGAATTTTGTGCCGTCCTGGTTTGACGGGTTGGCCGGAGATGGTCTGAGTAATCACGGGGCTGGTGACAGGTTCGACAGCGATAGCCTTGAAACTCGGCTTGCGCGGCTTGATGACCTCGGCGACGCCGGTGATGGTGCCGCCGGTTCCAACGCCGGCGACGAGGATATCCACTTTGCCGTCGGTGTCCTGCCAGATTTCCTCGGCGGTTGTCTTGCGATGAATTTCCGGATTGGCCGGGTTTTCAAACTGCTGGGGCATGTAGCTGTTGGCATTCTCCTTCAGCACCGCCTCGGCCTTATCGATGGCTCCGCGCATGCCTTCGGCGGCGGGGGTCAGAATAAGCTGCGCCCCCAGCGCCTTGAGCAGCCGCCGGCGTTCAACGCTCATTGATTCGGGCATGGTGAGAACCAGTTTGTATCCGCGCGCGGCGCAGACGAAGGCCAGGGCGATCCCCGTGTTACCGCTGGTCGGCTCGACGATCAGGGTATCTTTTTTGATCCTGCCGGACTTCTCCCCCGCCTCGATCATGGCCAGCCCGATACGGTCCTTCACGCTGGAAAGCGGGTTGAAAAACTCGCACTTCACGGCCACGGTCGCCCCGCCGGCAGGAATGATCCGGTTCAATCGCACCAGCGGCGTACCCCCGATGGTCTCGGTGATGTCGTTGAAAATTCGGCCTTGAGGTTTTAGAGGCATGGGAACGCTCCTTGTATGGGAGAAGATGAATTGAACCGGAGAGGCGCAGAGGTCGCAGAGGAAGTCAATACGCCAAAAGAGTTTCTAAGTGTTATTTCCTGTATTCCCTCTGCGGCCTCTGCGCCTCCGCGGTTCAAATTGGATTTTAGTTCTTGCAAGTTGTGTGTTGGTTTTATCACGGCTCAATTCCCGTTTCGTATTCTTCGACAATCGTCTCCGCCGCAAACTGCTCGGTGGCTTCATCCAACTGCCAGCTCGTCAAATCCGCCGCTTTGGCCTTGGCGATAGCGATGATTGTATAACTATAAAACGGCCAGGCGTGAACGCGATCATACTCACTGGGACGGGCCGGATGATCTGGGTGGCTGTGATAAAAACCCAGGACCAGCTTTTTTTCATCTCCGGCCTCTTTCTCCACGCGGGCCAGTTCCAGGGGATCGAGCCGGAAGCGATGAAACTGCTCGCCCGCCTCAAATGAATTGGCCAGCGGCCGCAAGCGATCGACGATGCGCCGGCCGTTGATTTCATGCCCGATCATCACGCCGCAGCATTCGTTAGGATACGCGGCCTCTCCCTCGCGGCGAATTTGATCGAGTTGGTCGGGGGTGTAAACCAGGGGGATCATGGCCAATTCTCCGCCTCGGGGGAGGGTTGATGCCAGAATTCATCGGAGAGGTAGCGCACGCCGGAGTCGCAGAAAATGGTGACCACGACGCCACTTTTTATTCGCTTGGCCACGCGCAAGGCCGCGACGAGATTGGCGCCGGAGCTGACGCCCACCATCAGTCCCTCCTCGCGGGCCAGCAGGCGGGCCATGCGATGGGCATCGTCGGTGTCCACCTCGACCTGCTCGTCGGCCAGAGTGGGATCGTAAATCCCCGGCACCAGGGCCGTGGCCATGTGCTTGAGGCCCTCGAGCCCGTGCAGCGAGGCGTCGGGTTGCATGGAGATGCATTGAATCGCAGGGTTCAATTCCTTGAGTCGGCGGGTCACGCCCATGAAGGTGCCGCTGGTGCCAAGGCCGGTGACGAAATGGGTGATCTGGCCGTCGGTCTGCCGCCAGATTTCCGGGGCGGTGGTCAGGTAATGCGCTTTCCAGTTGGCGTCATTGTTGTATTGGTCGGGATAGAAATATCGCTCGGGATTGGCCGCGACGATCTGGCGCACATGCCGCTGGGCGGCGTCGGTGCTGCCGGTCGCATCGGTCAGGATCAGTTCGGCGCCGTAAGCCAATATGCACTGCTTGCGTTCCTTGCTGGCGTTCTTGGGAAGGGCAAGCTGGACGCGGTAGCCGCGCTGAGCGCCGATCATCGCCAGGGCAATCCCCGTATTTCCGCTGGTGGCGTCGATGAGGATTTTGTCCTTGGTGAGCAAGCCGCGCCGCTCGCCGTCGAGGATCATGTTGAGGGCCGCCCGATCCTTGACGCTGCCGCCGGGGTTTTGCCATTCGGCTTTGGCGAAAACCTTCACGGGGGCTACCGATTCCGCTACCCGATTGAACGATAGCAGCGGCGTGTTTCCGATCAGGTCGAGGAGCGATCGGGTCTCACCCAATGTTGGCGCCGGGGGCGGCGAAGCGATCTTCATGGCTGACAAAGGCATGGTCATGCGATAAAAACCCCGTTCCCAGTTAACTCCTACAAATCCTAGGGACAAATAGGCTTATTGTCTAATCGCGCCCGTGCCTCTCCCATTGTTCTCCCTCCCCCGGTATTTCCGGGGGAGGGCTGGAGAGGGGGTTCGCGCCGCAGCGTAGGGTCCGCACTGCGGACCAGTTTTTAGCCTCTCGTGGTCCGCGGTGCGGACCCTACGAAAGCCTGCCATCGCAATACTCACGCGCCGATTAATCTAGCACACAACGCCTTGGCGCGCCCAGCGTCGGGAGTGCCGTCGATTAACAATCGACCATCGCGGAAGCAGGTAATCCGCACCTGCGGCGATTCGCGCAAGCGGCAGCGCGAGAAATACGGACCCAATTCGAGCTCGCCCGCCATGGCGAGGCGAGCGCAGACGCGCTCAAAATCGCCCGCCTTCCACAAACGGG
>JBEKYH010000514.1:0-3373 GCA_049511115.1 Tepidisphaeraceae bacterium
GCCGCGAATGGTGTGGAGACGATGATCGCCGCGAATGACGATTACACGCCGGTGCCGCTGCTGTCGCATGCGATATTGAGATTTAACCGCGGCAAAACATCCGGCCTCGCAGATGGGATCGCGGTGACGCCCTCGCATAATCCGCCGCGCGACGGCGGCTTCAAATACAACCCGCCCAATGGCGGACCGGCCGATGTGGATGTGACGCAGTGGGTGCAGGATCGGGCCAATGAATTGCTCAAGGCAGGCAACGCCGGCGTGCGGCGCGTTTCCTTCGAAAAAGCGCAAGCCGCTGCGACAACACACCGTCACGATTTCATCGGCCCGTATGTGGAAGATTTGGCGACGGTGATCGACATGAGTGTGATCGCCAACTCGGGGCTGCGCATCGGTGCGGATCCGCTCGGGGGCGCGAGCGTGCATATCTGGGACAAAATCCGCGATCGGTACAAGTTGAATCTGACGGTGGTAAACCCGGATGTCGATTTCACCTTCCGCTTCATGCGCGTTGATCACGACGGGCAAATCCGCATGGATTGCTCAAGCCAGTATGCCATGGCGGGACTCGTGGCGCTGAAGGACAAATATCAGCTTGCCTTTGGCAATGACACTGACGCCGACCGGCACGGGATTGTCGCCCCGTCGGTCGGGTTGCTGCCGGCCAATCACAACCTGGCAGTGGCGGTGCGATATCTGTTCACGCACCGGCCTGGTTGGCCTGCGGCCGCCATGGTCGGGAAGACGCTGGTCAGCAGCGGCATCATCGACCGCGTCGCGCAAGCGTGCGGACGAAAGGTTTATGAGGTGCCGGTGGGGTTCAAATGGTTTGTGCCGGGTCTGTCGAATGGCTCGCTGGGTTTTGGCGGGGAGGAATCAGCCGGGGCGACATTCCTGCGCAAGGATGGGTCTGTGTGGACGACCGACAAGGACGGGCCGGTCATGGACTTATTGGCCTGCGAACTCACCGCCCGCAGCGGCAAAGACCCAGGCGAGCATTACGCCCAGATCGAAGCTCAACATGGGCGATCGTATTACCGGCGCGAGGATCAGGCGGCGACGCGCAAGGAGAAGGATGTGCTGAAAAAGCTGACGCCGTCGGCGGTCAAACAGACCTCCATGGCGGGGGAGCCGATTACGGCGGTATTGACGGCGGCGCCTGGCAATCAGGCCTCGATTGGGGGTTTGAAGGTCACGACGGCCAATGGGTGGTTTGCGGCGCGTCCCTCGGGAACCGAGGAGATTTATAAGGTTTACGCCGAGAGTTTGAGCAGCGAGAAGCACTTGCAGCAGATCATTGATGAAGCCCGGGCGGTAGTAAAGGGGGCGCTGGCGGCGGCGGGGGCGTGAATTCAGGCCGATTTGGAAGAGCGATCGACCATTTGCTCGGCGCCCTGATACTCGGTGGCGAACCGCTGGTGGGCGGGACGCGGGAGGCGCCAGCGCATCAACGAGGGACGGGCCAGATTGACTTCACGGCGAATGCGATCGACATCCGCTTCCTTGACGGCGGGATTGGTTGAGCCGCCGCCCAGCGCGCGATGGAGATCGAATGCCCAGGTCGTAAGGCGCGGGTCAGCCCCGTGAATGGCAACGGCCAGGTCGGGAGTGGTCATTGGGGCGGCGCGATAGTGGCGCAACGTTGGATCGAGGAAGGCGTTGATCTCTTTGGCGGCGGAGGCCGGTGAATTGGGCCAATTCACTCCCAGGCCGGTGGCGATACGCGCGGCTTGTCCTTTCCAATCAGACAGAATCTGCTCATATGCCACGACGATGCGCCGGCGGCCGCGCGTGTGGAGTTCGGCTTCCAGCGTGTGGCCGATCCAGAGGAGAAGCGATTCGTTATAGCCGATGCCACTGCGCTTCAGGAGCGAACTGGCCACTTCGTCGGGATGGCGCAAAGCCAGAATGTAACGAGGATCGGCACCAATCGCGCTAAAGACGGCCGGCCAGACAGGCAGGAGGCGGCAAATGCGCGGGTCCTTAAAGGCCCAGAGTCGTTTGCCGGAAAAATCGCGCCGCAGGGCATTGGCGAGGTAATCCTGATACCAGGGAATGTCGGGATGATTCAGCCAATTGCCGGCCACGGGCAGGAAATCGATGTCGTAAGTGGAGAAAACCTCGAGGAGGCCGATATGGATGGCGACGGCGTGGCCGTATTCCCAGAAGCCCTTGGGGTTATCCGGGCCGGGGGGCATGAGGTCTTTGCCCAGATCGACGCCGAGGTAATGCAAAAGGCCCGCGATCGCGGACGTGCCACTGCGGTGCATTCCCAGAACGCACAGGGCAACGGACGACGTAGTGGTATTCATGAGAGGATCACACATCGGTTTAAAACATCAACCGCACAAACGGTGACATCCCCAATTACGGGTTACAAAGGAACACATTTCGCCAGAGCCGCTTTTTCCCGCGCCGGATTCGCCGCCGCAAGTTTCAAAGCGGAGGCGTTGAATTCGCGGGCCACAACATCCAGTTCACCCGGATCGACGCGCGAGTATTTATCCGCGGCCGCCGCGGCCAGCAGATGGTAGACTTTGAATGCCCAGCGCGCCAGGCGCGAATCCGCGCCGCGCATGCAGACGGCCTGCCCCGCTGTGGCCACGGGTCCGACACGATGGTGGCGCAGAGAGGGGTCTAAAAGCTCGTCGATTTCATCGCCGATCTTTTCCAATGATCGCGGATAGGAAAGGCCCAGGGCGCAGGCGATCTTCCAGGCTTGCCGCCGCCAATCGGAGAGAATCTGATCAAAGGTGACCAGCACGCGATGGCGCGCGCGGGTTTGCCGCTCGGCCTGGAGCATGTGGTTGAGCCAGAGGAGGAGCGATTGGTTGTAGGAGAATCCTCCGCAGGCTGAAAGTGAGGCGGCCACTTCATCGGGGTGCCTTGCCACCAGGATATAGCCCGGGACGACACCAAGCTCATCGAAAATGCCATTCCATAGCGGCAGCAAACGGCAGGCGCGCGGGTCTTTGAAGCCCCAGAGGGGCTTATCTTGAAACTCGGCCCGAAGCAGCTTCAACAGACCCCGCCGGCAGTTTGCCGCTTCGCCGCTATTCTCCCAGCCCGCAGGGAGGGGGTGAAGGTCTTCAAAGCGGTAGTTCAGTGCGGCGAGCAGATCGGAGCTGCAATCGGCGATTTGAGCGTGTTCCCAGGATGCTGCGAGATTTTGCGAGGCGGTAGATTTGAATTCCAACCCCATTTCCACGCCGAGGTAATTGAGCATCCCCGCGACAACGGAGGCCCCTCCCCGGCGCATGCCCAGGATGCAAATCGCCTGGCAGGCGACTTGGCCAATCAGCGGCGGATTGGAGCACAATGAGACGCTCATCGGTCCAAAAAATAGGCTAGGACAACAATCTGATGAAGCGGGGCA
>JBEKYH010000515.1:0-3361 GCA_049511115.1 Tepidisphaeraceae bacterium
GGGCGGGGTGTGACGCTCAATTGTGGCGAAAGGCGAAGAACCCTCACCCCAACCCTCTCCCTGAGTACATGGAGAGGGGGTAAAGGGCAGTGTCGCCAGAAAGAGGAGTTACACCCGTGCTCTCAATTCCTCGTAGGTAGAGTCCCTAAGTTCCGGGTGTTTTTGATTTGGAGCCGAATCAGTTGCGATTCACGAAAACTGGGCCGGCCATGGGCCTCCGCGACGTTCAACGCACTTGGGTGGTCCACTGTACTGTTCTTACGGTCCCGCCGCGTGTACCGTATTCGGCGGCGGATCGATGCTCATTTCTCATCAAACGGCTTCTATTTCGCTGTGAAACGGAAAGGCGAGGAACATGAAACTGGCGACTCTCCCCTCTTGGCTGGCGGCGTGTGCGATGGCCGGCTTGTCTATCGGCACGAATGCTCCGGCGGCGACCGATACCGCCGCGAACACCGATATTCCCCATCTGGAAAAACGCGACGGGATGACCAAGCTCATCGTCGATGGGCGGCCGTTTATTTGCGTGGCGGGCGAGGTGGCCAATACGAGTTCGTCCGATGTCGAGACGATGAAGAATGTCACTTTGCCGCGGCTGGCCAAGGCGAATCTGAATACGGTATTGACCGTTGTCTCCTGGGACCTGATCGAGCCGGAGGAAGGGAAGTTCGATTTCTCGTGGGTGGATTACCAGATCGAAGCGGCGCGCGAGAATCATCTGCGGCTGATTTTCCTGTGGATGGGGAGCTGGAAAAATGGCCTTTCGCATTTTGAGCCGGCGTGGGTGAAAGCGGATCAGGCCCGCTTTCCGCGCGTGGTCAATGCAAATGGAAACACGCTGGAGATTCTCTCGACGCTCAGCGACGCCAATCGCGATGCGGATGCCGCTGCGTTCGCGGCGGTGATGCGGCATATCCGAGAGGTGGATACGACGCATGTCGTCATTGCCATTCAGGTGGAGAACGAAGTCGGCGTGCTGGGGAGTTCGCGCGATTTTTGTGCGGCGGCGAATGCCGCGTTTGCGGGGCAGGTGCCGCAGGAATTGATGGACTATTTGCAGGCGCACAAAGACACGCTGCGCCCGGAATTGAAGAAGCTGTGGGACGCGGCGGGCGACAAGACCAGCGGCACGTGGGAGGAAGTATTTGGAAAGAATGTCCCCAATCCCGATCCGACCCAGCCCAACGTGCCGGGACGGCCGGTCCGGCCGGATGGATTTGATCTCTATAACCACACCGACGAGATTTTCATGGCGTGGAACTATTCGCGCTACATGGGCTATGTGGCGGCGGCGGGAAAGGCGGAGTATCCGCTGCCGATGTATGTGAACGCGTGGATTGTGCAGCCGAGCGATCGCGGCCCGGGGGATTGGCCCAGCGGCTGCGCCGAGCCGGAAGTGCATGACATCTGGCACGCGGGCGGCCCGGCCATCGATATCCTTGCGCCCGACATTTATCTGCCGCAGTATGAGCAAATCCTGCAGAATTTCGCCCAGAACGGAAATCCCGCGTGGAACCCGGAAACCGGGCAGGACGCCAACCATTGCTGGGCGGCGTTCACGCAACTCAACTCCCTCTGTTTCTCTCCGTTTGGAATTGACGGCCTGAATCCTGACGGTCCGTTTGCGCGGAGTTATGGGTTTATCAACTCCATCTCCGGCGCGCTTGCCCAGGCGCAGGGAAAGCCCGACGCGATTAAATTGATCACCTTGGATTCCGGGCAAAATCCGGGCAAAGTCGAGATGGGGAACTATGTTTTTGATTTCACGCCCGCCCCGGGGCGGCGCGGCAGGGGCGGTGAGTTTGGCGGAGGCGCCGCTGCCGCCGCACCAACTCCCGATGCCTCCGCCCCCGAGCCCGGCTCCCGCGGCGGCACGCCGCTGCTTCCGTTCCTGAACGCGCCGTTTGTGCTCATCATCAACACGGCTCCCGATGAGTATTACTTTGCCACCAATGGAAACTATCCTTTCATCGTTTCACCCAAGGCTCCCAGCGACAACACCGCCGCTCCGGCCACCATCGACCGCGGGTACTTCCAGAACGGCCACTGGGTACTCGTGCATCGCTACAACGGCGACGACATCATGGGCCGCGGATACGACATTTCCGGCGCGGCGGCCAAGCATCAGGCGGGGACGCAAATTCCGTTGAACGCGCGCGGGCGCGGCGCGGCGGCGTCCGGGGCCGGAGGGGAAACGGCGTCGCCGGTGGTATTTAAGGTGACGTTTTATCAGTATCATTGATGAGGGCGGGCGGGTCAGACCGAACTTTCCGACATCAGTCGCCGGAGGCCGGCTGAAATCATCTGCGAACGGCTCAGGTGATGTTTTCGAGCGAAGCCATCGGATTGCCTTAACAACCCGGATTCCAACGAGATCATGACCCGCTTGACGCCGTTGCCGATCTTCGGCCGGCCCATTTTCCGTTTGACGCGGTTCCACTGGTGCTTCTCGATGGCGTTAGGCGCTCGACCAGGCAGGCCGTCTCGGCCGACAGGAAGCTCGCCGTCGAATTCCTTGGTTGCTTCGGCGAGTTCTCTCGCGTTCATTTGATCCAGTTTCTTCAATTTCATCTTCTTGGTGTTTTCTAAGCTTTCAACGTCTTCATATCAATCACAAACCGATACTTCACATCCCCTTTGAGCATGCGCTCGTAGGCCTCATTGATCTTCTGCATGGGGATCATCTCGATGTCGCAGACGATATTCTTTTTGGCGCAGTAGTCGAGCATCTCCTGCGTTTCAGCGATCCCTCCGATTCCTGAGCCGGCCAGGGAGCGGCGGCCCATGACGAGGTTGAACACGCTCGGCGAGGGGTGCGGGTGCTCCGGCACGCCCACGAGCACCAGCGTTCCGTCCCGTTTGAGCAGTGACAGGAACGGGTCGAGATTATGCGAGGCGGCGACGGTGCTGACGATCAAATTAAAGCTGCGCTCGTGCTTTTTCATCGCATCGGGATCATTCGAGATGACTGCTTCGTCGGCGCCGAGGCGCTTGCCGTCTTCGACCTTGGAGAGCGATGTCGTGAAGAGAACGGTGTGGGCGCCGAAGGAGTGAGCGAATTTCACGCCCATGTGTCCCAGCCCGCCCAGGCCGACGATGCCGACCTTTTTGCCGGGACCGGCGCCCCAGTGTTTCAAGGGTGAATAGAGCGTGATGCCGGCGCACAATAGCGGCGCGGCGGCGGCGAGGTTCAGTTTTTCCGAGACGTGCAAAACGAACTTTTCGTGGACGACGATGCGCTCGGAATAGCCGCCACAGGTGACCGGGGCGGTTTCGTGGGGATCAGGCGCGTTATAGGTGAAAATCGTGCGGCCGTTGTCGCAGTATTGTTCGAGGCCCTCGCGGCAGCTTGGACAGGTTC
>JBEKYH010000516.1:0-3359 GCA_049511115.1 Tepidisphaeraceae bacterium
TTCGATTGTTTCCCGAATGGTCTGCGCGTTGCCAGCCAGATGAATCTGCGGATATTGCGGTCCGAGAATCTGTGAAAAGTGGCGATAGATTTGCACCTCGCCGGGGGGAAGTTTAGCGAATGAGAAGTTTCCGTTTTCGTCAGCCTGCACGGTGGCGCTGAATCTCAGGCTGGAATAGTCCAAAGAGGTCGGAGCGTTGTAGTTTGGGGAAGAGGCGATGATATCGCTCCCCACCATCGGCTTATCGCCGACGATCGCCCGCCCCTCGATGCCGCCCCAGGGGAGCAAATGAATGTCGGGGGATTTGGCGATGTCATCCTGGTTGGCCTTGGTTATGCCGTCGGGCCCGCAGGCCACGATGGTAAATTCGCCAGATTGCGGAGGCAGGTCATAGGCGCCGTCGGCCGCGCTGGTCGCCGCCGCGGCGGCGAATCCGACCAGAGCGCCGTCGCGCAGGCCCAGACTCGGGAGTCCGGGGATTGCCACACCCAATGCAACGCCGGCCTCGGGCTTGCCGTCAATTCCATAGACATGTCCAACGATGTCCTTGGCGGGCGTCAGTGCAAAGTCCACGGTGGCCGACCCATGTTGCGCGGAGGAAAGGGCGGGCAGATATCCGCGCGCCTCGACGCGCACAAACCAACTGTAATTCGCGGGGTAGTTCGCAGGCAGGCTTAGCGTGTATTGGCCGCCATCAAAAGGCTTCAGGCGAACCTGCGAGGCCAGCATGGGATTGATATTGATCGCCTGACCCATATTCGCGACATAACCGAGGGGCTGGCCCGCATCCGAGGCTCGGCCGAGCAAGGGGACAATTCCATCGACCGGCTGATGCGTTTGCGCATCGATGACCTTGCCGATGAACGTGGTCTGACCGGCGGTTGTGAGCCCGGCGGCGTTTTGCGGCGCGGCGTCACGCGGCATCGGGGTTATGAGTCTCATACTGACGTCACCGACCGTGAGCGGTTGGTCGGCCACGTCCGGCGTGATGGCTGGCATTGTGAAGTTTACTTCCGCGCCGGCCAATCGAACCGAACCCTGCCGGTAGGGAACCTGGACGTAGACCTGAAGGTAATAATCGCCTGGTTCCACACCCTCCAGGCGAAATGTCTTGCTATCGCTGGACTCAACCCAATAGGGTTGAATTGGCGGAGCAAACTCCGGGTGCGCTTTGAGGAACTCGGCGCCTTGGGGAGTCATGGCGAATTGGCGCATCCACTGCTGCTGCCGTTCAGGATTCGAAGCCTTAATGGCAGGCGGCATGGCGTCGATGGGGGGCAGGACAGGAATCGCGGTGCCGATGAGATAGGTGTTGCCGCTGACCGATACGCCGCTGGGAATGATGAGTTTGCCGGTGACCTCGCGGCCGCCCGCGCCGAGATCCACCGACACGGTTTTTCCCGCTTCCGCAGTGACGATCTTAGTCAAGGTTAAAGCTCTATTGTGGCCCGTCGTAACCGCTCGCGACAACTGCACCGGTCCGGGGCGAATTTGTGGGATTGAAAAATGCCCGTCTGGGTCGATATCGGCGAACACCATGGTGTTGACCATCGGGTGCGTTCGCACGCCATTGACGGAGGAAATCTGAATGCTGGTATCCGACAACGCCTGCTTGCCAATGAGCACGCGCCCCTCAATTGTGCCAAAAGGGAGGAGATGAATGTCGGTGGATTTGGCAATTTCGTCCTGATCGAGTTGTGCGTATCCCTGGGGACTGCACGCGACCACCAGATACTCGCCGGTCTGGGGCGGCAGGGCATAGCTGCCGTCGGCGGCGCTGGTGAAAGCCGTTCCTCCCTGGACGACCAGCTTTCCATTGTCTTCCACAATCACATTTGAGGCGCCGGAAATGACCGTGGCCATGGAAATACCGGAGGCGGGTTTTCCATCGAGGCCGTATACATGGCCGGTTATGTCCTTGCTGGGGGTCAGTTCAAAGTTCAGAGTTGCCGAGTCGTGCTGCGCGTCTGAGACCGCCGGCGAGTAGCCCTTGGCTTCGACGCGCACGAACCAGTCGACGTTTGGCGTCAGCCCCTGAAACGGCGTGATCGAGTACTGGCCGCCAACGAACCTGGCGGGCGAGTTAGGATCGGAGTTGTAATTGATGACCGACGGATTGGCGGCGACCTTGAAGCCGATCATCGCCACGAATGCAGCGACGGGCTGGTGGGTCTGGGCATCGACGACCGAGCCCGTGAAGGTCGGCGTGATGAAATTCAGAGCTCCGGCGGGACGCGGCCGTGGGGCCGCCGCGACCGGCGGTGCGGCTTGCACGGGCTGCCCCGGCTTAGCCGGCGTGACCTGCGTGATTTGCGGTAATGGGACAATGACTGTTTCGGGCTGCAAGGCATACTTGCGTATGAGCCACACGGATGTGCCAACCAGAATGGCAAGAAACACGGCCGCGAAAGCCAGCCTTGCGAGCAACGACGACCGTCTGGACGAATCAGCGCGATTCGGAAGCTGAGTCATGCGGCGCCTTCTTTCCAAGCGAAGGCTGGAATTGTAGCCTGGCGGGCTGGGGTCGCAAGCTTTTTTAAGATGGTTTTACGGGAGGTATGGCTCCAGATATGAGGAATCGTTCCCGGCGAAATCAAATGTGCGAAAAAAAACATTAGACCTGCGTCAAAACGTTGGTACACTAATTAGCATATTCTGCGCGCACGCAAAAACGGGTCGGGGTATACGAAAGTTAATGAATTGAAGGATTGCCTCGCGGGTCCACGGAGGGCGCCTTGGCGCGCTGGTACGGGAGGCTATATGTATCGGGGTCGCATTCTGCTAGCGGTGCTGGTTTGGGGCACGTTTGCGCAGTTCGCTGATGCGGACATCCGCAACCTTCTTTTCCCCGGGAATGTCGACCCTAACACCCCTATTGACATGAACATTGACCCAGCGGGCTTCTACGTTAACGGCCAATTTGCCGTCGGATTTACCGCAGACGCCGACGCTCCCAATTCGCCCTATTTCCCCTTTACCGCGCCGGATCCATGCTCCTGTAATCTCGTCAGCGGCGCGGTGGTTCCTAACACGTTCGATGGGGTTCTTGTCGCTAACGGCAGCGCGGTTAACGTTTCCGGCTCGGCGCAGATCAACACCATTGTTGAGCTTTACGATACCAGCTCGCTCAACCTCATGTCGGGCACGGTCCAAGTAGTCGCTGCTCTCGGTAGCGGCTCGATCGTTGTCAGCGGGGGTTCAGCGACAGGCGCGCTGACGGCAAGCGGCGCTTCCTCAATCACATTTACCAGCGGGGAAGCTTTCGGGGGCATTGGGGTCTTCGATCAATCGGGGGCAAGCATAAGCGGCGGAGTCATATATACCGGGCTTGAAGCCTCTGACAACGGAACGATCAACAT
>JBEKYH010000517.1:0-3343 GCA_049511115.1 Tepidisphaeraceae bacterium
TATTCGCGGACACAGCTTCACGATCTCGCGGCGCAAAGCGCCCGAGGGTTGCTGGAAACTTCCCGCCCTCACATCAGAGGGCGCAGGGAATGCCGGGCGCCCGGAGCGCCCGCGGCCGCGCGTGTAGTGTAGTAAACACGCGCGTTAGTCACCACGGTCACACCGGAAAACGCCCGGCATTCCCCGCGCAATGGTTTTAACGGCTTACTCCGCGCTCTCCCTGGTGACCGGGCTTTGTTGTCACCATCACCGGCGGAAAAATTTCCGTCGACTTGAACGCCAGCGTCGGGGCGTCAGGACCACGCGACTTCGCCGTCCGCATCACGCGCTGTACGTCTGCAGCGCCGAAGCGTCCACCGCATCCCGCCTCACGTCCGTGACGTTCGCGAAACGCCCCTCTGGGAGGCGGGACGGCTGGGAAATTAAAGTGATTTGGGTCTTCGGAAAATCAGAACATTTTTGCAAAAGGGACTGGACGACTCAAATCACGTGCGCCGTTCCGGCGTTTTCGCCCTCAAGCCGCACGCCGCAAATCCTCGGCCAGCGCCCGGTACGACAGCGCTTCGGCCAGATGCACCCGGCCGATTTTGTCCGCGCCGTCGAGATCGGCCAGGGTGCGGGCGACGCGCAGCACGCGGTGATAGCCGCGCGCCGACAGCCGCATGGTTTCGGACGCATCGCGCAGCAGCTTCTGGCCCTGCACATCCGGCTGCGCGATGGTTTCCAGCACCGAGGCCGGGGCTTCGGCATTGGTGCGGATGTGCGGCAGGCCGGCCGCGATATAGCGCGCGGTCTGGATGTCGCGCGCGGCGGCGACTCGTGCGGCGACTTCGGCCGAGCCCTCCGCGGGCGGCGGCAGGATCAGGTCGGCGGCGCTTACTGCCGGCACTTCGATGCGCAGATCGATGCGGTCCATCAGCGGGCCGGAAATGCGGGTCTGGTAATCCGAGGTGCAGCGCTCGACGCGCCCGCGCTTGCAGGAAAAACCGGGCTCATAGGCATGGCCGCAGCGGCAGGGATTCATCGCCGCGACCAGCATGAAGCGCGCCGGATAGGTGACGCGGTGATTGGCGCGCGACACCGCGATTTCGCCGTTTTCCAGCGGCTGGCGCAGCGAGTCCAGTACGCGCGGATCGAACTCGGGAAATTCGTCGAGAAACAGCACGCCCTGATGCGCCAGCGAGATTTCGCCGGGTTTTGCGCGCATGCCGCCGCCGGTCAGGGCGGCCATGCTGGCGGAATGATGCGGGCTGCGAACCGGCCGCTGCGCCGTCAGCGCGCCGCCTTCGATCTCGCCCGCGACCGAGGCGATCATCGACACTTCCAAGAGTTCAGACGGCGACAGCGGCGGCAGGATCGAGGGCAGCCGCGCCGCCAGCATCGACTTGCCGGCGCCGGGCGAGCCGATCATGAGAAGGTGGTGTCCGCCGGCCGCGGCGATCTCGAGCGCGCGCTTGGCGCTTTCCTGTCCCTTGATGTCGCGCAGATCGAGCAACGTCGTTTCGCGCTCATGCACTTTCGGCGAGGGCCGCGACAGCACCTGCGTGCCTTTAAAGTGGTTGGCGATCTGGATCAGCGAATGCGCGGCGATGATCTGGATATCCGGGCTGGCCCAGGCCGCCTCCGCGCCGCATGGCGCCGGACAGATCAGGCCCTCGTCGCGCGCATTGGCGCCGATCGCGGCCGGCAGCACGCCGGCGACCGGCGCGATCGATCCGTCGAGGCCGAGCTCGCCGAGCACCGTGAAACCAGACAACGCATCCGGCGGAATCGCGCCAATCGCCGCCATCAACCCGAGCGCGATCGGGAGATCATAATGGCTGCCTTCCTTGGGCAGGTCGGCGGGCGCGAGATTGACGGTGATGCGGCGGGCCGGCAGCGCCAGCCCCGAGGCGATCAGCGCCGAGCGCACCCGCTCGCGGGCCTCGGACACCGCCTTGTCGGGCAAACCGACGATGGCGAAAGCCGGCAACCCCGGCGCGACCTGCACCTGCACGTCGACGGCCCGGGCCTCGATCCCCTCAAACGCCACGGTGGAAACGCGCTGGACCATGCTGCCCCTCTGCCGCCAGGGAGGCTAGCGGAAGGGGGTGAGGATGGCAAGAACATTAGGGGAACACCTGCGCCTGTGTCTCCTTCAACGCCTTAGCGAAACAGTGGGCCTCGACCAATGAAACGTCGCCCCTTTTCCAGTGCAGCCAGCATCCAGTTTCGTGCCAATCGGCCATTGGCAACGTCGGAATAAACGCTAGAGTTGTAGTTCCCTTCCCCGAATCACCATCTTGTGCAATAGTTTCACATTGTGTTATTGATCTTGTGCAACCATTGCACTAGCCTTACGTTGTTGAGGCAATATGGCGAGCATCAATGCTCCCCTAAGTAACTGTAAAATATATATTTATCCGGGGGATCACAATCCTCCGCACTTCCACCTAAAGGGTCCCAATTCTAGGGCCTTAGTGGATTTGATGAGTTTGGAGGTTATTGCAGGAAAGGCCTCAAGGAAGGACTTGGCGGAAGCCAAGGCGTGGGCAGAAAAGCCAGAAAACCTGGCCGCCCTAGTATCAGAGTGGAGAAGGCTGAATGAGCGTGAATGACATCGTTGATAGCGGGATTCCTCTTCCCCGGATGGCGACTGTCCAGCCTCTTCCTGACTACTTCCTTCGGGTTAAGTGGGTTGAGGGGCCGCGAACAGACCGCGTTGACTTAGTAGACGTTGGTCCTGCCATCTTTGGCTACAAAGTTTATCGGCCGCTGCGAGATGAGCGCCTGTTCTTGACCGCGACTATTGCTGAAGAAGGTGATGCTGTATCTTGGGGAAGCAATGATTTGATGATGTCCGCCGACACCATCCAATCTCTTGCGCAGGAAAGTTGGTCTTCGAGAGAATTTGTCGAATTTCTTGCGCGAATGAAACTAACTCAAGAGGCCGCCGCCGCTCTGTTAGGCAGAAGCCGAAGGCAGATAGCTACTTATGCCACTAAAGGTCCCATTCCTCGCGTGATTACGCTTGCGTGTTACGGCTTTGAATCGCTAAGGCGAGATAGATTTTTGTCGGATTCTATCTCGCAACCTCCAACAGTAAATACTGGCCCGGTCCCTGAGCGAAGCGGACAAGACCATGCTCCCGTCGGCCTCGCAGCGCTGCGCCAACGCGCTTAGCTATGAGCCGCAAGAGGCGCTGATCGCTTTTATCTAGCGCCGCTCAACAACCAAGCGCCGCGCTTTTGGAGGCTGGGAGCCGATCCTAGTCACCAGAAGAGGATGATGACGGCTGGTATTCCCCAACGCCGGACAAGGCATATCCGACCAACCCTCCGATCAAGGTTCCCAGTGTTGCTCC
>JBEKYH010000518.1:0-3338 GCA_049511115.1 Tepidisphaeraceae bacterium
GTCGTCAGCCGCGCGGCCAAGCGCCGGCGTCAGAATCATCACGAACAGAACTGCGATCGCTGTGGTCTGAAGGGTTGGTCGCATCATGCGGGAATTTCCCTTGCCGATTGTTATGATATCGGCATGGACCTGACCGCCGCCGACAAGGAATATCTGCTCAAATTCTCCTGCCACGTCATTCGCAGCCGGCTCCGGGGGGACGCGATTCCGCCGGTGGTGTCGCCGTTTTCCAAGACGATACTTTATCCGGCGGGGGTTTTCGTTTCGCTGCACAGCCGCCAGTCGCATGCGCTGCGCGGCTGCATCGGCCGCGTGGATTCATCGAGTCCGCTGCTCAGTGCGTTGGGAAATGTTTCGTGGCAGGTGGTCGGTGATCATCGATTCGCCAAGAATCCGGTGACCACGGCGGAACTGCCGTCGCTCACGATCGAAATCAGCATTCTCGGCCTGCTCAAACCGGCTGCGTCGCCGCTGGACTTTGAACCGGGCAAGGACGGCATGTACCTGTCGGCCGCGGGGCGGGCGGGATTGTTTCTGCCGCAGGTGGCCCGTGAAACCGGTTGGTCGCGTGAGCAGCTATTGGACCGGCTGTGCAGCGAGAAGCTCTCGCTGGCCCCGCGCCTCTGGCAGGATCCGGCCAGCCGCTTTTTTACCTTCGACACCGAGCAGATCGGGCCGCAGGATTTTTCATTTGAAGACGTGCCGCTGGCCGCTGCGCGGCCAGAGAAAGTAGAGAAGTAGAGAGTAGAAAGTAGGGGGACGTGGCAGCCTAGCGGTTATCGGCGCTGGGCTTCTGCTGGACATATCCGAAATTGCCGATATAGTGGATGTACATTCGCTTGTCTCGATCCCTCCTGGAATGCAGCCTTTCTGGCAAAAGACCTGGACGTTAACGAGATGCGTTGTAGCGCACTGACTGGTCTTATTTCGGCGTCTGCCGTTGGCCCTTTGGTACGCACCCGTTATTCAGACACGGACTTCGTGTCTAAAGGGCTAAACGTGAATTTCTCTGATTTGCTCCTCGCGGAGCCGATACTCCGTGCCGTTGTTTCTGAAGGTTATACCGTCGCCACGCCCGTGCAGGCGCAGGCGATCCCCCATGTATTGGCGGGCCGAGACGTGATGGGCAGCGCCCAGACCGGCACCGGCAAGACCGCCGCCTTCGCTCTACCGATTCTCCATCGCCTGGCCGCTTCGCAGCGTCCCTCGCCGGTGACGCCGCGCTGTCTGGTCCTCTGCCCGACGCGCGAATTGGCCGTGCAGATCGCCGAAAGCTTCCGTGTTTATGGGAAGAATCTGAAGCTCTACCAGGCCGTCGTGTACGGCGGCGTGGGCATTGGCGCGCAGATTCAAATCCTGCGGCGCGGGGTGGACATCCTCATCGCGACTCCCGGCCGGTTGCTCGATCTGATGAATCAGCGCTGCGTTGATCTGCGCACTGTCCAGACGCTGGTGCTGGACGAAGCCGACCGGATGCTGGACATGGGGTTTATCCATGACATTAGAAAGATCGTTTCGCAGTTGCCGGCGCAGCGGCAGTCGCTGCTGTTTTCCGCGACGCTGCCGACGGATATCCGCCAGCTTGCCGGGGCGATCCTGCGCGAGCCGGTGAGCATCCACGTCGCCAAAGCCGCGCCGACCGCCGACCGGATCGATCAGTCGGTTTATCATGTGGCCAAGTGCAACAAGCCGGCGCTGCTGGCCCATCTGTTCCGCGAATTGCCCATGACGCGCGGGATTGTATTCACGCGAACCAAGCACGGGGCCGACAAACTGGTGCGCAAGCTCCACGACAACGGCATCCGTTCCGAGGCCATCCACGGCAACAAGAGCCAGAACGCCCGGCAGCGGGCCTTGGAGAATTTCCGCGGCGGGCGAATTCCGCTGCTGGTGGCGACGGATGTTGCCTCGCGCGGAATTGACCTGGACGGGATCACCCACGTCGTCAACTATGACGTGACGGATGATCCCGAGACGTACATCCATCGCATCGGCCGCACGGCACGAGCCGGCGCTTCGGGAGCGGCGATTTCGTTCTGCGATCCCCAAGAGCGGGCTGATTTGAAGGCCATCGAAAAGCTCATCGGCAAGGCGATTCCGGTGATGAAGCCCGGCGCGACGTTCTCGACGGCGGTCCCGCCGCAGGCGCCCCGCTCCGGCGAGCAAAGTCGGCCCGCGATGCGGCCGGCTCAGCCGGCGTTCGCACCACGACGCGAGCGAGAGCACGCGCACGCGACTGCGACGCACACGACGCCAACTCACCCGGCCAATGGCCAGCGGCGCGAGCACGTCCGTACGGCTCCGGTGCATCCGCTGCATTCGGTCAATGGGCAGCGGCCGTCGCATTCGCCATCGCCGGCGCGCGGGGCGTTTACGCCGCCGACCCGGCAGCAGCACCGCAAGGGGCAGGGGCGGGGCGTGGTCGCGGGAAGGTTTCGGTAAGGACCAAGTGCATACTCACGGAGCGAGTGTCGTTGACCTTAAGGCTCCGACGCGTAGGCACGTCGCCGAACGACCCGCGATCCGCTTGCAAATTCCGGCTTAAAGGGTTGGGCCACTTTGACTTCGCTTTTTAGTTCCCCCTGGTTTTTCCAATATTTCTATGGTCCAGCGTGTAACTCCTCATTGCGGCGACTCCGCTCTCTTACCCCCTCCCCCGGTATTTCCGGGGGAGGGCCGGGGTGGGGGCGCTTTGCGATTCGCCACAATCGAGCGCTACACCCATGGTCCAATATTTCCAATATTTCCAATATTTCCCTTGCATTCAGGCACGATTTTGATATAAGCATTTTTTATCGGGAGTTGCTTTCTGACTGATTGCGGGTTCTGGACTGACGCATGACCCTGAAGAAAACAGGGCTGTTTGGTCAGATGAAGAATTGGCCGCTGGGTCGCTCCGGACCTTTTGGACATTTGGCTTTTTGAAGGGGTGGGATTGAAAATGAAACTGAGTCAATCTCTGCGGGCTATAACAATAGTGTGCGGATTGGCATTGGCTGGCGAGGCGAAGGCCGGCACAGTCTATGACGTAAACCTGGCGCTGGGGGCGGGCGGGATCATCGGCAGTATCACAACGGATGGCCATAGCGGGGTAATCGGCGCCTCTGACATACGTGCCTGGAATCTGATCGGGACAGGGAATGGCGGATCGACCATTCACGTTGTCAATGGATCGAGCAACTTCGACCTCGGTAACAACACCGCTGTGTTCAACCCTACCGTTGGTACCCCCGACCTTACTGCGGACTCGCAGCACATTTACTTCAACTTCAGCGCGACAGACGGTGGTTACTTAGGTTTTCAGAATGGGTCATTGTACGGTGGCCAAACCTACGTGA
>JBEKYH010000519.1:0-3335 GCA_049511115.1 Tepidisphaeraceae bacterium
TACTTGTCCAACATCACGTCGCCGAGAACCAGCAGCCGCTTCGCCGGCCACTCCTGCTCGATCTTTGCGATGACCTCGTGCAGTTGCTGGATCAATGCACACCCGCTTCCTTTGCTTCAGTAGTTTCCGCCGCTTCGCTCTGAGTAGCGATCCAATCGAGCTCGAGCCAGTCGCAAATCATATGTCCCGCCAGAATGTGCGCCTCCTGGATGCGCGCCGTATCCCGCGATGCCACCGCAAAAAGATGGTCGGCCAGCGCGCCCATCCTGCCGCCGCCCTCGCCGGTAAAGGCTACCGTGATTACGCCATGCAGTTTGGCCGCTTCCAATGCCGCGATGACGTTATGGCTGTTTCCGGAGGTCGAAATCCCGACCAGCACGTCGCCCGGCTTGGCCATCGCTTCAACCTGGCGGGAAAAAACCGCTTCATAGCCATAATCATTGGAAATCGAGGTAAGAATGGAGGTATCCGTCGTCAGCGCGATCGAAGGCAGGCCGCGCCTTTCGCGGCGGAAACGGCCCACAATCTCGGCTGCCAGGTGCTGTGAATCGCCGGCGCTGCCGCCATTGCCGCACCACATAATCTGGTTGCCGCGATGGAGCGCCGCAGCCATCGTCTTGGCGATCCCTTCCAGCAACTCCTGTTGATCCTTGACACCATGAATCACGGCAAGGTGCTCGACAATCGCTTTGCCGAAGACGGTCTCTCGATCCGGATGGTTTGCCATGCGCTCCTTTGCCGTGCAATCCGTTGAAAACAAATCTCTGTTATCGGTGAGCCGCACGATTCGGCCCGCAATCAACTTATTGCTATCATAGCCGGGTGAAGATCGCGCCAAAAGGCTCCGTGTTGCATGCTGAACCCAACTCCCATCAAACCATCGATTTCCGCGCGAATCTGAAGACTGTCTTTCTTGACCGCGACGGCGTCATCAACCGCAAAATGCCGGAGGGTCAATACGTCACCGGCTGGAAGCACTTTGAACTGCTCCCCGGCGTGCCGGACGCTATAAGCCAGCTCAATCAAGCCGGACTGCGAGTCCTGGTTGTGACCAACCAGCGCGGCATTGCGCTGGGACTTTATACCGCTTCGGATGTCGTCGCCATCCATGACCAGTTGAAGGTGGAACTGTTGAAGCACAGCGCGCATATCGACAATTTCTATTTCTGTCCTCATGACAAGCGGGAGTGTAACTGCCGCAAGCCGCTGCCTGGCCTCTTCGAGCAAGCGCAAGCTCAATTCCAAGAGATAGATACGGCTACCAGCTTGATCATCGGCGATTCCCTTTCGGATATCGAATTTGGCAAGAATCTGGGGCTCAAAACCATCTTCATTGAAGGTGATGAACATGCCCGGCTGCACCAAAAGCCGGGAGCCTCAAAGGCCGCCGAACTGGCCGATTTTCGCTTCCCGTCCTTGCCGGACGCAGTCGACTGGCTGCTTGTCTCGAACTAGTCTCCGATTGCGGCCAATGTTTCGTAAGTCTCCGTGATGCCCGGCTCAAGCTCAGTCATTGGGCCGTCGTAGCCCAGTTCGCGGAGCGCGGTCAGATCGGCCTCAGTGAAGTGCTGATAGCGGCCCTCCAGATCGGCCGGAAAGGGGATGTATTCGATCGGGCATTCGCCGTGGACGGACATCAGCGATTTGGCTACATCATTGAAAGTACGCGCTTTACCCGATCCGGCGTTGGCCAGACCGCGATAGACTTTGGCGCCTTCGCCAACCTTGGGCGCGTAGGGGCCGATCTGGGCGAAGAACATGTTAAGTCGAGCCAGGTCGCGGACGTAAACGAAGTCGCGGCGCTGCTCGCCGTCGCGATAGCCGCCCGTGCCGGCGAAGAGCCTGACCTTGCCCAATTCCTTCATCTGCTTCGTGAAGTGGTGGATCACGGAGGCCATTCGGCCCTTGTGCTGCTCGCGCGGGCCGTAGACGTTGAAGTAGCGCAGGCCTACTGCGGTGATGGGAATCCGGCCGAGGGCCAACTCATTGCGGAAGTAGTTGTCGAATACCAGTTTCGAATAGCCGTAGATGTTCAGCGGGCGCTCGTTTTCGAGCGTCAGCGTGAATCTTCCGGGACCGCTGAGGCCGTAAATGGCGGCAGTTGAAGCAAAAACTAAAGGAACACCCTTATCTATCGCAAAACGCAAGACTTCCTTGGTGCATTCAAAGTTGTTGTCGAGCATGTAGACGCCGTCGTCTTCCAGAGTGTTGGAGCAGGCGCCTTGATGAAGTATTGCTTCTATTCTACTGATTCCAAGCGACTTGTCGCGAATGGCGCGGCGGAATTCGCGCTTGTCCAGATAGTCGACGTAGCGGGCTCCGTGGAGATTCTGGAACTTCCTGGCGTTGGCGAAATTGTCCACGATCAGAATGTCGGTAATGCCGTGTGCGTTGAGTTCATGGACAATGTTGCTGCCGATGAATCCCGCGCCGCCGGTGACGATATACATGTCGGATGTGTCTCCTCGAGGTTATGGGGCCGGGAACCGCCCGCTGGCCGCGCTGAAAAATCACTCAAAAACAGGGTGCAATCGAAGGCGGGTAAATTGCAATTGGCGCCGGCTGAGAAGTAATCGCTCTCTCTCGGCCTGACCTTCGGTCAGAGAAATTGCCCGTGCTCCCTCAAATTCCCTTGCCTAGAACCGACTCGACCGCGGACGCCATTTCGTCAACTGTGATTGAGGTCAGGCACTTCCGGTTTTCTACGACGCATGTTTCAAGGTTGCAGCCGAAGCAATTCACCTTATGATAAATGACCTTGTGCTGTTGCCCGGCCGGGTACCAGACGCCCGGAAGCCCGCGCGCCGAGAACGCGATCACACACGGAACCCCGGCGCACGCCGCGAGATGCATGGGGCCCGAATCCGGCCCCAGGAAGACGCCGGCGTATTCAAAGACTGCCGCCGTTGCGCGAGGACTCAGACGGCCGCACAGGTCCACCTTGGGACCGGCCCAGTCCCGGGCCGCGTACTGGCTTACTTCGGCGTCCTCCCTGGCCCCGATCAGGGCCAGTCCGTGACTCGGATAGCGCCTGGAGAGATCGGCCAGCAGGGATCTCCAATTTTCCTGTCCCCAGTCCTTGGCTTGCATTTTGGTGCCGGGGCCGCAGACGATGAGAGGCTGGCCTGCCAATTTGCCCAAAGCGGCCTGGGCTGCACTCTTTTCGGCTGACGTAAGACGCAGACTCCAGTTGTCCAGCTTTTCTGGCTGCGCGTCGCCCAGGGCGCGGACCGTTCGCGCCAGTCGAACGGCTTCCGCCTGATAAAGGCCCGTGGCGGGGTCTTCGACGCGAATCAGATCCGCCGCTTGGGGCAGACCGACGATCTTTTTCACAC